>CAYLYN010000062.1:0-21188 GCA_964387565.1 uncultured Rikenellaceae bacterium
TTATCCTCCTGACTATGGAGGGATGATCGATAGTTATTACCGTATAAAGTGGCTGAAGGAAGCAGGTATAAACATTCACCTTCATTGTTTTCAGTATGGAAGACCTGAATCAAAAGAGCTGGAATCACTTTGTGTTACTGTTCGTTATTACAAGCGTCAAAGAACACTGTTAAATTTCTTCTCCAACCTGCCATACATTATTACCAGCAGATCTTCATTCCAGCTTCTGGAGAATCTTAAATCAAATGATTACCCAATCCTCTTCGACGGGCTTCATACTACATATTATCATAATCATCCTGATCTTGCAGGCAGAAAAAAATTCTTAAGAGCTCACAATATTGAACATCTTTATTACAAATCACTCGCATCTTTTGAAAATAACCTTGCAAAAAAACTGTATTTTCTGTTTGAATCCAGAAAACTTCAGAAGTATGAGAGGAGATCAGGTTCTGTTAATTTATTAACAATATCAGAATATGATTATAATTACTTTGCTCTATTTAATAAGAGTACAGTATTGTTACCACCATTCCATCAATTTAATGAAGTAATTAGTATAAAAGGGTCAGGGAAATACATATTATACCATGGTGATCTTTCAGTCATGGAGAATTGCCTTGTAGCGATATCACTTGTTATAAATGTGTTTTCTAAAATAGAATTCAATTGCATAATTGCCGGTAAAAGTCCACGATATGATTTATATAAAACAGCAGAGAAAGTTAAGAATACCAAAATAATAGCTGATCCTGATCTGTCTGAAATGGAAGAATTGATCAGAAATGCACATATAATTATTTTGCCTGTAAAAAGCTCCAACGGTTTCAGGATGAAGCATCTGATTTCTTTATACGCCGGCAGGTTCTGCATTGTAAATTCAACAGCAGCTGATAATTTCCATGACAAATCTCTTTTTCAGATAGCAGATTCAGATGAAGAAATGATCAAAACGATAAATAATCTGATGAAAATAGAATTTACAGATGATGCTGTAGTTAGAAGAAAAAAGTTGTTGGGGGAAAGATTCTCAAATAAAAGAAATACAATAGAATTAGTCAATTCTATTTTCCCATAATTTTGAACACAGTATAGCAGAAGCTGTCATATAAATTGAAATCCATTAACCGCACTGATCAATACAGCCAGATATAAACTGCAATTGTAAGAGCTGACAGTACTGCAAGATGAAGCCGCCAGTCTGTTAATCCTTCAAATGGAGCGACCCTTAGTGCATAATTGATTGTTGTTTTTTCAAGTTTGGAGGGATCAGTTTTTGGAGTAAAAGCTGAAACAGCAAACAGCACAATAGTCACAATTATTTCAGCCCATAATCCCCTGTATCCGAAATTCAGAGTTAATTTATGATGCAGGAACGGGAATAACTGTTTTCCGGTCTCAGGACCCAGTAGCTGGTCTGTCACAAAAATAGTGGCAATTATAACTCCGAGTATCACAGAAACACCTGCAGCCTTTAATGTAACTTTCTTGCTGATTATTCCAAAGAAAATTGCAGGAAAAACAGGAATTACCAGATAGGCTGAAATTGTCTGAAGATATTTGAATAATCCTTCTTCATTTTTGTATACAAGATAGGCTGCACCAATACCCAGAAAAGTAATTACCAGAATAACTATCCTTCCATATAAGACCTGTTTCTTTTCATTAAATCCTGAACGAAACTCCGTAATAAAATCACGAACGACAAGAGTAGAAACTGAATTCAGTACACCAATCAGTGAAGTAATAAGGGCAGCAAGCAGTGATGCCATTAAAAGTCCTCTTAATCCGGATGGTAATAATCTGTCAAGCAGCAGAACAAATGTTTGTTTTGTTGCATCACCGGTGAGCTCTCCAGGATATAAAGCAAATGCTATAACTCCGGGCAGAGCAAAAAGAAAGACCGGAAACAGCTTAAGAAAAATGGCAAACATACCACCCCACCTTGCATTTTTAAGGTCGGGAGCTGCAAGTACTCGCTGCACGTTCACCTGGTCCATTCCCCAGTAAAATATTCCGGCATAAAATGCCGTTGCCAGGATTCCCCAGAAAGGATAGACCGGATCATCATAAGGTTTTGAAATGGTCATCATATGAGGTACTTTGTCCATTAAACCATTGAATCCTCCTACCTTATCAAGTCCGATAAAGACCATGATGGCAGCGCCGGCTATCATAATAATAACCTGTATAGTATCTGTGTATGCTACCGCAGTAAATCCACCTATTATTGTAAATATTGCAACAATTATACCTATGTAGAATATAGTCTCCATTATATTCCAGCCAAGTATGCTGTTAAGTACCAGTGCCCCGGCAAATAATGTAAATGCAAGCTTGGTCATAACACTGATTAGGAGCATCAGGCCTGAGAAAAATGTACGTGCAAGCCTGTTATAGCGTATTTCAAGAAATTCAGGTATTGTGTAAATCCTGTTTTTCAGATAGTATGGAAAAAGAATTGCACAACTGAAGCCTATAGTAATAGGCATGGTAAGCTCTACAATGCCTGCTGAAATACCATAACGGTATGAATCACCGGACAAACCTACCAGGTGTTCAGCTCCGATATTAGTAGCAAAAAGTGATGCACCTATTACAGGCCATTTGATTGACCTTCCGCCAAGGAAGAAACTCGAGCTGTCTTTTCCTGCCTTTTTAAGATATGCCATATAAAGGCCAAAGGAGAGGCTTCCTGTCATTACTAGCGTAAGAATGATCCAGTCAAGACTGGTAAGTGTTAATTTCATTTTACATCCTCCTGGGATTGTTGAAAAAGTCCACTGTGAATCTCTGTGCCAACTTTGTGATCTCTGTGTAAGTTCTTAATCTGTTGTTACACAGAGGTCCACAGAGAATACACAGAGTTACACAGAGAAATATATGGTTTCAGCTTTGACTTTTTCTACCCACCTTAAAATTCTACAAAGCATGATTCATCAACATTATAGCATCCAGTCGTCTGATTACCTGGATCATAGACCTGACGGTATGATAATTCACTTTCCAGGAATGGCTCATATGGGTCCATATTGGCTTTCCCTCTCTTGTCATCAGCGGGTACCACTCTCCGACTCCTTTGTTAACCATTTTATCGAGAACAAACCGGTGAACATTCTCATAAGCCTTTAAATATCTCTGATCTCTGAACATTATAAAGGCATCCAGCATTCCAATCAGAACTTCAGCCTGCTGCCAGAATTCCTTTTCTTTATCATAAACTCCTCCGGCGTGAGGCCCTTCAACATAAACACCACCAAACTCATGATCAATACCATTTTTCTCCACATGGTCAAAGATAGTTCTCAACAGCTCTGAATATTCCTCACTGTTTATTTTCAATATTTTCAACGCATGGATGAGCAACCAGGCCAGCTCTGCATTATGTCCTGCGCTTGTATTATCTGTGGCATTCTGCTTCTGAGAATCTTCAGAAAACCTGTCCCAGCCCCAGATTATTTCGAATTTTATCTGTGGTGCAATTGTCCAGTCTTTGAAAAACTGGGGTATTCCTGTCTTAAATTCAGGATGTATGATTCTGAATTGAAGCAAACCAATTATCTCTAAAAGTTTTCTTCTGTGAACATCCTTCCCTGTGCATTCATAAAGTGTGGTAAATGCTTCCATAAGATGCATATGAACGTCAAGGGTCTTCCGGTCACCCCCCTGACTTCCGGGGCCGCAGAGAGTCCAGTCGCGCATGAACATCTCCCAGTATCCGCCATACATCGTGTCAACACAATATTTCTGAAGAAGATCAAATACCTTCTCTGCATACTCAACGCCTCTCTTATCTCCTGTTGCAAGTGTATATTCACTAAGTGAATAGATCGCGAAACTGTGTCCGTAAATTATCTTTTTATCAATCTTTACATTTCCCTTCCGGTCCACCATCCAGAAGAATCCTCCATATTCACTGTCCCACATTTTATTGATCAGAAAATCAAATCCATGTCTGGCCAGACGTTTATATTCTTCACCGCCATATCCTGCCCTGCAGGCTGAAGATATTGTGTAAAGGCAACGGGTCTGGGCAATCAGTGATTTCTCGTCCTCGCCGGTATCATTGCCCTTTTCATCAAAATGTGTGATAAAACCTCCACTGACCTTGTCTTCAAATCTGCTTGTCCAGAAAGGGAGTAACTCATTCAAAAGATGGTTCTCTGCTTCTTTTCTCTGTAACAGTAATTCATCAATATTCATATAGACAATTATTAACCTTATACTATATTTTTGCAAGTGTTTGATACAACGCAAGCAGAAAATCACGATTATCTGCCGACAGGTAATGCATCTCTCCTCCCATCCTGCTGAATGTCTTACAATAACGCATATAATATGCAGGATCATCAACAGGAGGCTCACCCTGTTTCGCCCAGTCCCAGCTCTCTTTTGCAAGATCCACTACCAGCATATAATGGTCCTTGATCTGTTTATTTTCCCTTTTTAAAATATTTCGGGCCATTGAAAGAGATTTTTCAAAGATCATGGGTGACATCACAGCTGATCCGACTGAAAGATATACACCTTTGTCAATATTGCTTACGCTAAAAGCAAATGAAAGGAAATCTCTGATTGCTGTCCTGCCTGTTGCCGCTCCTGAATTCACAGGATGGCAATATATAATATCATGCCCTATCATCGGATGTCCTGTAAACGGTATACCCAGATCAAAGGCAAGTGCCTGTACAGAATACCTTTTGAAGGGATGGGGAATCACCATAAATCCCTCTTCCAGTCGATACCTCTTTATCAATGCTGATAATTCAATTGCAGATGCTGAAAGCTCAGGATCAGATGTAATATTCTTTAAAGCTACTTCTTTTAAATAAGCAGTATCAGGTATCGTCAATCCTTCATATAAAATCATCTTACCAATTGATTCTCCATATCCCAGGCCTTCATATGCACCAACAGAGATAGCAAGATTAATATAAAAACCTGTTTCCTCCCAAAGCCCGAATTCTCCTTTGCTTACATTATCACGAACATCCTCGCTCGATTTACCCTGGAAAGAAAACTCCCAGTCGTGAATTATGGCTGCACCATTAGTGGCTAAATGAGTTATCCACCCTTCATTCATCAAGGCAATAAGAAGCGGGCCCATTCCATTTTTAATTGTATGAGCCCCAAATGCCAGAATTACGGAACGATTATCCATTCGTGCCGAAGCTATTCTTTCAGCACTTTTCTTAATAAGCTTCCGGTCTTCAGCAGAAAGATTTTCAGGTTTTCTGTTAACAGAAACGGCATCCTTAACAATATTAACCTTGTTCGTCCTTTCGGAGAGTTTTTTAAATACAAGATTATCTCTGTTAAATTTTGGATTTGACATCACCAGTTATTCAGATGTTCAATAATTCAAGAATCCTTTCAAACTGCGAAAAATCAGGAATGATAATGTCCGCTCCTGCCATTACCAGCCTGGTTCTTTTATGCCTGTTCAATCCATATCGTCTTAATTCATCTGAAGCTAACCCAACTGTAAATCCTCCTCTTTTTCCTGTCTCCCTGATCTCAACCGGTCCGTCTCCAAATGTAATCAAATTGCCTGCAGCAGAATCGCCTACTGCGTTGAGTATCTGATCAAGTACTATTTTCTTTGCATCCTTTTTTACATCCCCCACTGAACCATAGATCCTTCCTTCAAAGTAATGATCATATCCCAGAGTCTCTGATTCCCTTACCACATCTTCAACATCTGTCCCGCTTGCCAGATATAACTTTACACCTCTGTCATATAATTCTTTAATAAACTGTACTGACCCTTTTACGGTAAGATCGTCTATCAGCAACTCCCCATTTTTAAATTTCTTCACCCTCTCTCCCACCATCATGAGTAATTCCTCGTTGTATAATTTCTTATAACCTTCTGCATCGAGTATTTCATTTTTGGGAACAAAGCCAAATTCAACAATCAGATCCAGAAGTCCGTGCATCTGAACGATAGTCTGAATTCCTGTTGTTTTATCTATATACTCCTTAACCCTGAATTTTGCCTTTTCATAAACATTACCATCAACATCATTATAATGTTCACCAAGGATAGCCTTAATCATTACCGGGGCCATAATATTTTCCCAGCCTTCACGTAATGTTGAAATAGTGCCGTCATGGTCAAAGATTGCATGTCTGATCCTTGGCTTTTCCCTCCAGCCTTTAATTATTTCTATCTCCGTTCCATTGATGTAACTGGCATTCCTGTCATCTACAGCAAGCTCGGAGAAAAAAACATAGTCAGGGTCACTTCCTGTTGCAAGTACTTCCTCAGGAGAAGCTGTTCCGGTCTGAAACAGCTTCTGAACAGTTACTCCTGCTACAAAAGTCCCGAGTTCTGCGGCTTCACTCATACCATAACCTGCAGCCAGTGCTGCAGCAGCACCTGCCAGATAACTATCGCCTGCACCTACCGTATCAACTTTTGAAAGTATCAGCAATCCCGGGAATTCTTTTATCCCATCCTTGTCCACAGTAATCGATCCTCTTGATCCACTTGTAACAAATAACGGCTTCTGATATCGCTCATATAGTTCCCTGGCTGAAGTCTGAAGCTCTTTAAGTGTTATCTTTTCATCGGGTTGCCTTACCATTCCACAGAGCCTTAAGGCTTCTGTATCATTCATTTTCCTTATTGACCCTGAATAGAAATCATTGAAATTCCTGCTGTCTGTTATAAATATTTTTTGCGGGAGCTTTCTGATAAGCTCTGCAAGTCTGATCTTCAGATATTCTGTATGAATGCCTGAAGGAACCTGTTGATTAATGATAACGATGTCAACTGATGCCAGGGCATCATCAAGTTTATTTATCAATTTGTCAGCCGTTTCATCCGAAAGAATATTATAATTACCGAAATCAATCCTGCTTAATTCATTTTCACCTGAATATGGCTTCGCATATGTATGGGTTAACCATTTATCGTTCTGGATAAGAAGATTCTCTGTACTAATCCCGCTGTCATTCATTATCCTTGTCATCTCGGTACCGAAAAGATCAGCGCCAATCACACCAAAAGCCATGACCTCCTTAACACAAAGTGCAGCAAGGTTAGATGCAACATTGCCTGCTCCGCCCAGCGAATAGCGATGCTTTGAAACAGGTTTTGTAACCTGCCCTGTCTCTATTGATATTTCACTTAATGACTCATCGATAAACCAGTATGCATCAAGACAGAAATCCCCGATAACAGCAATCCTGACATTTCTTATGTCATCAAGAAGCCTCTGAAGTAGTTTACTTGTCATCTCAAAATCAGTTATTACAGTCGTAGCAGTCGTGGATCGCCATTTTCCGGTTGCCGGTCGCCGGTTACCGCTTTACCGGTTTGCCATAAACCTCAATCCAGTCAAGACGGGAGCAGGCATCACTGGCTCCGCCTGTCATCAGATCTGTGAATCCTATTTCATCTACCTTCGACAGATCAGGATCTTTTACAGGTTTAACTTCAATAACAGAACTTATATTTAAGGTGTACCAGTTAAGGTCCATAATATTAAACTCTGAGATCCTCCAGTCTTTCGACAGGCAATCTCTCTCACTGCTTACCAGCCAGGTACCATCAGCCAGTTTCAGAACCAGGTGAAGACATCTTAATCCAGCCTGCTTTGAACGCCACAATATCTTGGAATATCCTGTCAGATCCACATATGACCTGCTGTGCTTTAGTGTAACTGCCCAATTGCCCTGGCTCAGACCTGACCATATATAATAAGGATCATCAACAGGGGTGTCATGGTGACTTTTCTTTATGCTGTCGCAGCCCGGTCCGTATAATCCAAGAACCAGGTCCTTGTTTACAACATGTTCCTGAGTAACCGGAGTTGCTGCAGGAATTTCTTTCCAGTCCTCACGAAAAAAGAGACCAGGCCTGTACTGCGCGGTACAATCTGTTGCGATCAGCATAAAAGAAAATAATGATATGTTCAAAGCTAAAATCCTGTTTAAATAGAAGGAAGAAAATATTTTGCTCATAAGTTTAACTTTTAAATTTATAATTTCTCCAATAATGTTCATTATCAAAATTAGAACTTTACACATACCAATCAACAAATCCGGCTTACTTTTTATGTTTATCTTTAACAAAATATTGTTTTCCACATGAAAATTTTTCCAACTCTCATTTACACAATGTTTGCTTTAACTATATTAAGTTCATGCAACCCTGCTGTTCAATCAGATTTGAGCCTGATAAACGGAAAGGTAGTTACAGTTGACAGCAGTTTTACCATAACAGAGGCTGTTGCTATCAAAGGTGATATTATAATTGCCGTAGGAACAACAAAAGAAATCAGCAGTTTTACAGGAGATGAAACTCAAATCATTGACCTCAAAGGAAGAACTGTCATTCCCGGGTTAATTGATTCACATCTTCACCCTGAATCAGCTTCCTTAAGTGAAATTGATGAGGAGATCCCTGATGTACACACTATCGATCAGTTACTGGAATGGATCAGAAATGAGTCATCCAGAAAGAAAAACGGCGAATGGATAGTATTTCCAAAATTCTTTTCTACACGGCTTATTGAAATGCGTCAGCCTTCACTTAAAGAACTGGATACTTCGGCTCCTGAAAATCCGGTTTTCCTTAATGGTTCTTTTGGAGGAATGATTAATTCTGAAGCAATGCGAATATCTGGTATTTCTTCACAATCAGATCATCCAGGAATAATAAAAGATCCTTCAACTGACTCTCCAACAGGATTTATCAGAGCCTCGGCTTTTGATCTTCTTAAAATACCGCAGAAACAACCTCTCAGTTATATTCAGAGGAGGAAGGCTCTTAAAGAAATGATTAGTCGTTATAACAGGTACTGTATTACTGGATTATTTTCAGGTACCGGAGACTTCGAAACGATAAAAATGTACCAGGATCTTGCTTCTGATAATGAACTTACAGCGCGTATATACCAGAATATTCTAATAAAGACTCCTGATACGATAACAAAGAAATCGATAGTTAAAATCCTGGATGCTTACCCTGGAAAAACCGGTTCAGGGGATAAATGGATACGTACCGGTTCGCTGAAGATATTTATGGATGGTGGAATTCTTACAGGGACAGCATATCTTCAGGAGCCATGGGGTGAGAAAGCCGGTGAAATTTTTGGTGTCGATGACCCTTCGTACCGTGGAATTATAAATTTTACCCGGAATGAACTGTTGACAATTATCTCTGCCGCAAATGAATACGACTGGAGCTTTACAGCTCATGCTACCGGCGACGGATCAGTAAATATGCTTCTAGATGTCTTCAATGAAGTAAACAAGACAAAATCGATTACTGAAAGAAGATTTTCAATAATTCATGGAAACTTTTTCAGTAATGATGCGATAAGAAAGATGGCAGAGCTAGGTGTTTATGCCAATGTACAACCAGCATGGTTCTACAAGGATGCTGATGCAATGCTCTCAATACTTGGAAATGAGAGGATTAATTCATTCCACCCGAACAGGACTATGATCGATGCCGGAGTAACTATAAACGGAGGATCTGATCATATGGTAAAATGGGATGCTGACGCATCTATTAATCCTTATAATCCATTTTTGGCAATGTGGTCAATAATTACAAGAAAAACAGAACGCAGTTCAACCATTATACCTGAAGAAGCAGTTTCAAGAAAAGAGGCACTTGAAATTTATACAATCAATAATGCTTATGCCTCATTTGAAGAAAAGATAAAAGGCAGCATTGAGCCAGGCAAACTTGCTGATATGGCAGTAATAACTGACGATTTCCTCACCTGCCCGGAGGATAAAATAAAAGATATTGAATCGCTTATAACAATAGTAGGCGGAAAGATTGTTTACAGATCAGAATCTTATAAATAGAGGGCCTCTGTTTTTTATCTGCTCTATTCAAAAATGAATGTTCCATAGTTATTATACTCATGGAAGGATCTGTTGACTTTCTGCCATGCAAAATGAGCTGTGCCATTATCATAATCGATACGATACATATTTGCACGCCATTTTGTGCCTGATACCGGAGGTACATTATTCAGGGGAACAAGAAGCTTAAAAGGGATGAATACTTCTGCCTTCCATCCGTCAATTGATGCACCGCTCTCTTTTTTGCCACCTGTTACGGAAGTTGCATGCCGGGTCCTCCTTTCACCTTCATAGTGCCATGGAAGCCAGCCAAAGAACTTACCTTTATAGTTTGGGACCATAATTGGCAATTCAATATCAAGAGGAGATATTTCATATTCAAAATATACCGGAAAAGTCTCATCAGTCCAGAAAAAAGCTTCCACCACATCTTCATTGTATATATCCATGAAGTCTTCTTTCATAGTAGCCGTTAGCTTCTTGTCAGGGCAATCATACAGAAGATAAATACCTGTTTCTGAATATAATACTTTTGCCCTCGCTGTATAGGAAGATTTTATCGGTTCTTTCTGCTTCAGCTCCACCCATTCTGCCTTTTTCCATTCAGAAGAACTACCATCTCCTGTTACATCAAAGTCGAGACACTTTCTTACAATAAGAGAACCTTTTTCATTTGCCTGAGCTGATAAATAAGTGAAACTCATTGCAGCGATGAGCATTATCAGAAAAAACTTTACCAAGATAGATTTTACAGTATTCATGACTTTATAATTATTTAAATTTATATGAATTTAACACAAAATATTAAGTTTCCCCTCCTTCAGAAGAATAAGAACCGCTCAACCTTTATGCCTTTGTGCCTCAATGAACTACAAATACACCCGGGACCTTAGTTTCCATTTTGTTTGAGAATGAATCAATCGCCATAATTTCCATATTATAAAATCCAAAACCTCTGACTGGAAGTTTGTAGGAAAAAATGAAGTCTCCCTTTGCCCTGTCGCCCAATATACCATCATTATTTAAATCAGCTGTTAAAAAGACTTTCGGATCATTCCGGAGAATAAGTTTTGCAGTTACTTTCGTGATTTCTGAGCCATCTGTTAATTTGACCATGATTGTATTATCACCTGCTACTTTAACCCAGTCGACCGATGGTGGTGTTTTATCCGTTCCTGCAACCCTGAAACGTACGATTCCCTGTTTAATAATATGATCAGGATAATCAGGCATCCAGTATTCAACCAAAGCGGAGAGAGTCTTATTTTCGGAACCGGATGATGATACAACAGCAGCCGAATATTTTGCTGAGCCACCTACATGGTCATATGTTCCCCAGTAGTCTGACATTCTCTTATTTTCTCCCTTCTGATTCATAAAATCATCTGCAGACAGAATTTCAGTCCTCCTGTACTTATCACCATCCTTAACAAGTATTGTTATCGTCTCACCAGGGTTTACGATACCATCACCATTACCAATTCCGAGTACAAGTGTATCAGCACTGTCCCCTCTTCCCGCAACAATAACTTCCTTTCCGTCAGAAATCTGGAAGTCCATTAATTCAGGAAGATTGCTCCTGAAAACAGGAATCTCGAAATATTCAGTCCAGATGTTGTTATTGCTGTCAGAGATCGTAAGAATAAAACGTTCAATTATTGTGGTATCTGCATCGGTCCTGAAAACAAAATCGGACTTTGCTTTCAATATCTGATTCATTTTAATGTTGCCGAATTTTACTACTGCTTCGGAAACTACTGCGCTCTTCCTGAAAGCAGTCAGGGTAGCCACAATACCCTTTGCTTCCTGTAATCCTTTGTTAAGAAGTGAAACTGATATCTTAACATCACTCCCATGAACAGCAAAATTTGTTCCTTCCAGATCACAGGACGCCATGCGTACATTTGCATCATCACCTGGTTTATTGATTCCGATCTCATGAATGCTTCCATTAAACTCAATTCTCAGAGAGCCGTTATTATCGCTGGTTAAAGTGTATTTTTTGATATCGCCTGTGCTCAGGTTTATGTCATTAATAATGTATTCAGAGTTCTTCAGATACAGACCTGGTGTAACAACAGTCACTTTAACATGAGATAGAATCTCGCCGTCAGGAAGATGCTGACGAACTGAGCATTTAAATCCACTTTCATTAACTCTTTCAAAAAGTGTAAATCCGGGAATATCCCTGTCGGTTTCAACTCTGTAATCCCATACAGTAAAATCAGGATATACATCAATATGATTCCAGTTTTCAGGCTTTGCCGGTGGATCTTCAAAAGATGATTTCAGGAAAGAGAACATTTCCCCCATGCCACAGGTAGAGTGTTCAGCTTCGTATATCTCGTACTCATAATTATCCATTACCTGAAGCCACACTTTATTCAAATCCCGGTGATAATAACGTATAAAATCCTTATTGCCATAATTCAGCCGGACATTTACACCTGCATAATTTCTGAATATATCTAAATTCCGGTATTCGACAGGAAAATCCTTTGGTCCGATTACAAATTCTGCTGAGCCACAGAAATTACCGATAGCACAGATCAGGTCAGGATATTTTCCTCCTATCCAGAAAGACATGAATCCACCCATAGATAATCCGGAAACAGCCCTGTGGTTCCTGTCAGGGATCGTCCTGTAACTGGCATCAATATGCTTAACCAGTTCCGGAAAATAAAGAGGGAATTGTCTTGATGTCTCAACAGGGCCCACATTATATGGCCGCAGATAATACTCTTCTCCCTGATTTCTGTTATAACCATCAGGTTTAACAACAATTACATCATTTTCAGAAACAAACGCTGCAATATTATCACCGTTGTTATCTGTACCCTTTTCATAATGATTATAACCATCTGGACCACTTCCAAAATATCGCTGAGACCATCCATGGTAAAAATAAATTACCGGATATCTCTTTGTATTATTTCTGTAGTAACCAGGAGGAAGAAAGACACGGTAATTCCTGATCTCACCGAAAACTTTACTGTAATGCTTTGAATCAACAATCGTAACACTGTCTGAAGAATCAACCGCCAGCAGTGAGCTGGTTAGAAAACTCAGAAATATTTGCAAAAGACCTATCTTTCTATTCATTAGGATGATAATTTAAACTTGCCTATGCAAATTAGCATAAAATACATTTCCCGGCAATTAATTCTTTCTCTATATATTCATTTTCACTAAGTCTAAAATCTTGTGTCTGTTAATCAAAATTTTGTTTTTATTAATCACATAATTGATTTTCGAGCGGCATAATTATTTTATTTCAAATTACTTTCTCTAGTTTGCGATTACTATCTTTGTTTGGCACGATAAGGATAAGAATTCATGGATCTCATTACCTTAACAAAAAAGCTGATATCATTCAATAACATTAATCCTCCGGGAAATGAAGAAGGCATTGCCAGGTATACGGCAGGCCTACTGGCTGAGAATGGCTTTAATGTCAGATTAGAGGAGTTCGACAGAGGCAGACTTCATCTTATGGCGGAAAAGGGAATTTCAGGTGACAGCCATCCAATTATTCTTTCGGGGCACTTCGACACAGTTCCTCTTGGAAATAATAAATGGAATGTGGATCCTTTCGGTGGAGAAGTAAGTGACGACAAGATATGGGGGCGTGGTTCAAGTGATATGAAAGGCGGAGTTGCCGCAATGATAATGGCAGCAATAGATGCATCAATGAATGGGGCACCTGAAGGAGGTGTCAGGCTAATATTCTCTGCGGCAGAAGAGCTTGGATGCATTGGAATAGAGCAGCTTATGAAAAAAATTGATAATAAAGGTAATGCGAGTGCCATTATCGTTGGTGAACCGACAGGCAATATTCCTGCCATAGGACACAAAGGGGCTATTTATCTGAATGCGGTAACAACAGGTAAAACAGCTCACTCTTCTATGCCACATCTTGGAGATAATGCAATTTATAAAGCTGCTGAAGCAATACTTAAAGCAAAAGAGTTTGAATTTAAGACAGAGGAGGATCCATTACTGGGATTTCCGACAATAAATGTTGGCAAAATGAGCGGAGGACTCAATCTCAATTCTGTTCCTGATCATGCTGAATTTACAATTGACATCAGGTCCACGTCAAAAACCGATCATGCTAAGACAATTTCAAGACTTGCAGAAGAACTGGGCAATAAGACAAGGCTGGAGGTACTTGTAGAAATGACACCTGTCTTTACACCTGAAGATGATCCTTTTGTAAGGCTGGTGTATGATATATGCGGGATAGTTAAAAATATGGCAGGTTTTCCAAAATCTTTGCCATATCTGACCGACGGTTCAGTATTGCAGAAGAATTATGGTGGTGTTCCAACAATAATACTTGGACCCGGAGAAGCTGAAATGGCACATAAAACTGATGAATTCTGCTACATAAATAAACTGGAAGAATCTTACAGAATATACAGAGATATTATTTTAAAATGGAGGAATTTCATATGCTGAATTACCCGGAAAAGATTGAAAATGAAGAACAACTTGATGAATTACTGTCACGGCCAGGAAAGGAAACAATCGAAATGCTCTCCCGTACAGACGGAGACCTGATATTTCTCGGAGTTGCAGGTAAAATTGGAAAATCTCTTGCTTTAATGGCCAGAAGGGCCTGCGATGAAGCCGGCGTTAAAAAAAGGATAACAGGAGTTTCAACTTTTGAAAGCATTGAACAGCGTGACTGGCTTGAGAAAAGAGGTATCGAGACAATTAACGGGGACCTTCTCGATACAAAGTTTACAGAATCATTACCAAAGGCAGCGAACGTGTTTTATCTTGCAGGGATGAAATTTGGCTCCGTTGATAATCTGTCACTTACATGGGCAATCAATACTTACCTTCCGGCGATAGTAGCAGACAGCTTTAAACAATCGAGAATTGTAGCCTTCTCAACCGGTTGTGTTTATCCTTTGGTTCCGGTTGAATCAGGAGGATCAAAAGAGAGTGATATGCCTGAGGCTACAGGGGAATATGCACAATCATGTCTGGGCAGGGAACGTATGTTTGAGTTTGGCAGCATAAGAAACAAAACAAAAGTTACACTTATAAGACTTAATTACTCTGTAGAGATGAGATATGGAGTCCTTGTTGATATTGCACTGAAAGTTAAAAATAAGCAGCCTGTTGATCTTACAATGGGTTACTTCAATGTAATATGGCAGGGCGATATGAATGACTTTGTATTGCGGTCTCTCGAACACGCCGGTTCACCGGCGAAAATATTAAATATAACAGGTCCGGAGATACTCACTGTAAGGGAAGTAGCTGAAGAATTCGGGAACCTTATGAAAGTCAAGGTCACTTTTTCCGGCACAGAAGCACCAACAGCCTTACTTAACAATTCGAGTCAGGCATTTGAATTATTTGGTAAGCCAAAAGTCCAGGTGAAACAGGTTATCAAATGGATAGCCGGATGGTTGTCGGAGGATAAAAGTATTCTTGGCAAACCTACACATTTTGAGGTAAGGGACGGGAAGTATTGAGAAGGCGGAAGGCATAAGGCGAAAGGCTGAAGGGTATAAGAAGCATAAGGAATAAGGTGAGTTATTAGTTTAAATTTAAGTTCAAAGCATAACGTTGATGAAAATGACAACAAATTCAATTCCACCAGAAGTTATCAATTATTTAAATAAAGGGGTGGTGATTCCGGCGATGCCGCTGGCGCTCAACAGTAAAAGAAAACTGGATGAGAGACGGCAAAGAGCCCTTATCAGGTATTATCTCGATGCAGGTTCAGGCGGACTTGCAGTGGCAGTCCATACAACTCAGTTTGCAATAAGAAATCCTGAAACAGGTCTTTATGAACCTTTGCTGGCTCTTGCCGGTGAAGAATTTACAAGATTCAGCTCAAATACAGGTAAAACTGTCATACGCATTGCAGGTGTTATTGGAAAAACACAACAGGCTGTTAACGAAGCAAGCTTAGCCTTAAAACATGGCTATAATGCTGTTCTATTAAGTGTTGCAGCATTCAAAGATTCTGATAATAAGGAGATTATAAGACACTGCAGGGAAATAGCCGATATCATTCCGGTTGTAGGATTTTATCTTCAGCCAGCAGTCGGGGGAAGGAAGCTGGATGTAAATTTCTGGAGAGAATTTGCCTCTATTGAAAATGTAATAGCAATAAAAATTGCTCCCTTCAACCGTTACCAGACTTTTGATGTAGTGAGAGGAGTCATAGAATCAGGAAGACATGATAAGATCGCACTTTATACTGGCAATGATGATAATATTCTTGTTGATCTGCTGACTGAATATGAAATCCCTTATGGAGATAAAATTATTAAGAAAAATATAGTTGGTGGACTTCTGGGGCACTGGGCTGTCTGGACTCAATCTGCAGTTAAACTCATTGAATCAGTTCATTCCGGAGAGTTTAATAATGACATTAAGAAAACGCTTGCCCTTGCAAATAAAATCACTGACAGCAATGCGGCATTCTTCGATGCAGCAAACAACTTTGCAGGATGTATAGTGGGCTTGCATGAAGTTTTGCGCAGGCAGGGTATTCTTGAAGGATTGTGGACACTTGATCCGAAGGAAGTCCTTTCGCCAGGACAGATGCAAGAGATTGACAGGGTTTATAAAATTTACCCTGAATTGAATGATGATGCTTTTGTAAAAGAAAATCTTGACAGGTGGCTCTCCTGAGATTTATAGTATATTGCTATGTCTGAAATTTCATCTTTTATGTTACGCCGGATGACCGGTAATGACCTGAGCTCGGCCCTGCAGCTGTCGGTTGCCGAAGGATGGAACCAGACGATTAATGACTGGATGTTCCTTCAGAAAAATCCTGATAACTTATGTATTGTTGCTGAAATGAATGGCAGAATTGCTGGCACAGCAACTGCGCTGAACCATGCAGGAAAAGTAATCTGGATCGGAATGGTACTTGTTGACAAATCCCTGAGGGGCATGGGGGCAGGAAGGATGCTGATGAGTGAATTAATTAAAAACACCGCGGATAACAGATGTGTTAAACTTGATGCTACCCCTGCGGGATATCCTCTTTACAAAAGCCTTGGATTCATCGATGAATACCGTATATTAAGAATGACAACGACTTCAGTGCAAAGCAACAAATATTCTACAGCCGAATGTATTGTCCATCCTCTGTCCGGAGAATTACTTCAGCAGGTGATTACAAAGGATGCCAAAGTCTTTGGGGTCAGAAGAGATGATCTGATTGAACATCTCTTTAAAAACTTTCCGGAAAAGTCCTTCATTCTTGATAGTAAAATGAATAAATGGGGCTATATCCTTGGAAGAAACGGAGCCAGGTATAATTACATTGGTCCATTATATTCAGATTCATATGAAAATGCAAAAATCCTGCTTTCCCGGGTTCTTGAAAACCTGAAAGGACAAGCTGCAGCACTCGATATTCCAGCTGACAAGAAGGAACTTATTCGATGGCTTGAATCATCAGGCTTCTCAGTTCAGAGGGAATTTGTAAGGATGTATTTAAAGGATAATCCTTATCCTGGCAAGCCTGAATTTCAATTTCTGATAGGTGGACCGGAATTAGGCTGAAATCAAATAACTAGTTATTTGAATATTCATTCTGAAGCTTGTTCAAATCGAGGCTTTTTGCATCCCCATTATGTATAATAAGCCTGTATTTCAGAATGAGTGGTTCTTCCTTGCTCAATTTAATTCTTTCCCGACCGGGAAATACTGCATTTTGCATACTGCCCTTTTGACGTAATATCCAGGGAGATGGAAACAAAGGATTATCAGGATGACAAAGAATTGCTAATCCGGTAGATTCCTGTTTTTTACCGAAATTACCTGAGAAATCCATCCATCGGTCAGATGAAACCTGTGTTTCCTGAGGTTCTACTTTTCCTGACTCAGATGTAAACACCATATTATCAGGGATATCCAGACGCAAGCAAAATCCTCCGTACCCTTTCGGATCATCTGATCCTCCTATCTCCAGTTTGTCTTTTAGAGAATACAATTTTATGACAAAATCAATTTTCCGGATATTCGATTTCAACGGATGAACGACAATTGAAGTTTGTTCCTTCATAAATGGCGTACTGCCTGGCAGAGAATATGAATACCAGTTTACCTCCAGGTTCATCTCAGCAACTCCGTTATCTGTTTCAGTCAATACCTGATTTACATCCTGAGATATACCATCATTTATCCATCCATCACCAATGCTAACAGTATCGACATATATCTGATGCCAGGTCCAGAATACTCCACGGTGATAAGGATGATCAGGAGGAAACTCTTCTGTAAGGGTATCACCTTTGAGATTATACAGGGGGTGGATATAGTTACTGCAGATATATTCGCCGGTAAGAGTCTTGGGAACGCTCTGGTATGCAAATACTGGCTTCCCTCCCTCTTTCAGTTGGAATCCCTGATCTGTCTGTACAAAAGTAAAATCACCTTTACCGCTTTCACACGATATCAACAGTAACAAAAATATTACAGTTGCAGCTATGCAAGAGTATGTTCTTCTCATTTTAATTGAATTGTAAATTTTTCAGGTCAAAACGGTCTTTGTCAGACAATTTTCCTGTTTACCGGATCCCATTCAACTCTTCTCTTCTCTACATACGATTTATGAGCCATTATACATGTAACAGCCTCCTGGAAAGCCATTTCAATATTTGCACTTGGGGTCTTTCCACTTCTGATACAGTCAATCCACTCTTTTATATGAAGATATGTTACGTCAACCTGTATCCCGTTAATACTTGTGGTAGTAAGTCCTCTTGCAGCGTAGTACTTTTCAGTGGCAGATGTAACTGCGTCAACCTTACCGGAATTAGGATTAAATGAAACCATAGGACTTGAAGGATCAATCAGCCCGGAGTCAATCTGCTTCTTATATTTTAAAGAGCTGCCATCTACAGTAATATTTATTGCGCCTCCGAGTTCCATAGATGCATCAGTTCCCATGAAGACACGGCCACGGCTTCTGCTGTTTGCAAGCATTGCACTGTATAGCAATGTAAGATCATGATCAGGATACTCAAATACACACTGAAGTGTATCTGCCATATCCCTGTTATCTTTCCAGTAATATATTCCTCCTGAAGAGACCACAGATTTGGGGATTCCTATGTTAAGTAACTGGTTTACAGCATCAAATTCATGGGTAAAAAGCTGCCCCAGAAGGCCAATATCATAGTCGAAAAATTTTGTCCAGTTATAATATCTGTCTATGCTGAATGGAACTTTAGGAGCATGTCCGAGCCACTGCGTCCAGTCAATTGTTTTTTCATCGCCGGGTTTTGGATTTCCATCTTTATCGAGATGACGTATCCAGGCACCATCGGCACTGTTACGGTTGGTAGTTGTCTCGATAAGAGTTATTTTTCCAAGAATATCCCTTTTGACAATATCTTTTGCCTGCTGAAAAATTACACTCTGAGTTATCTGATGGCCAAGCTGATAAGTAATATTGCTGTTCTTAATAGTCTCATACAGAGGCATGATCTGATCTTCAGAATGCACAGGTGCCTTTTCGCAATAAACATGCTTACCGGCTTGTGCAGCAGCAATGGATATTGGTGCATGATGATGATCGGGAGTTGCTATCATAACAGCATCAATATCCTTATCATCAAGCATCTCCTCAAAAGTACGGTACCTTTTAACAGGCAATGCGGAAGGCTCAGCTCCACCGGCCCGAACAGTATTTCTTGCTGTTGCCAGACCATTTTCAGCATGAAGGTCAAAAACATCACAAATTCCTGTTATGGCTACATTTAAGTCCTCCTGTGCAAGCCAGTCACGCATGTTATCATTTTTCGTTCGCGACTCAACATCCTTTGGATGCATGAAACCGAGTCCGTTGGCATGTGAAACTGCCCTGCTGCCGAATCCGATTAAACCAACTCTGATAAGATCGTTCTTAGAGCCTTTATTGCTCTTTACAATTGTTGGTACAGGAAGATTATCCAGACCAAGTTCTTTTATGAGTCGTGATTTTTTCTCCTGATCATAGGTGTACTTTTTTATGAGTTCAAAAGCAAAAACTCCAAGAACAGGAATCCCGACGAGCGCCTTAAGCAGAGTCCTCCTCTTGATTGTCCCCTCTTCCATATCTTTTTTATTTTCGGTATTATCTGTGGTTGCCATATCTATTCAAATAATCAGTTATTTATTTCTTTTCAGGTATTTATCAGCAATTATATCCAGTCCCGCAAAATACCCTGAAGGAAAGACAGCCAGTACTACAAGTGCCATCGATTCAATGAGAGTCTTGCTGATAATAAGGTAACTTCCTTCAGCCGGAACAGAATACTCCAGTCCGATAAGAGGAGGATTATTAAGGTAATAAACCAGCAATAATGCAGCTCCTGAGATTGCAGCAATCCTTGTAAAAAGTCCCAGTATTAGACCAAGTCCTATCAGAATGAGTCCCCATGTATTAAGAAAATCTACAATACCAAGAACGCCGGGATGTGAAATTATCCAACCTGAGAAACCTTTGAGTATCCATTGTGATTCCTGCAAAAAACTTAATGATGACCAGTTGGGGATAAGCAACTTGGCAAATCCTTCATACAGTAAATGCCATCCTATTAAAAGCCTTAATGCAACAATAACGAATCTTTCAGCAGAAGTATATCCGGAAATATCTTTCATTTTAAGCAGATTATAATATTACAAAATTTTAAATTTTTTATAAAAACAGCTAAAAGTAACAAGTTTAAAATTAATAACAAATGAATATTTTACTATTAACATATTTTAAATAAACCTTAAAAGAGAATCCTATTCCTGCATTTCCTTCGAAATAACCTATCTTTAAGATCTAAAAAATCTACAACAGTCTAATTTATACCGTTATGAGAATAATAAGGTTTTCAGTTTCATTTATTTTATTAGCATTAACTATTAGCCTGTCTGCACAGGTATCTTATAAACCTGAATGGCAATCTCTTGACAATCATAAAATACCTGCCTGGTACGAAGATGCCAAAATAGGTCTTAGTATGCATTGGGGTGTCTATTCTGTTCCTGCGTGGGCTCCCAGGGAAAAAGGTATTTCCTATGCAGAGTGGTATGGCTTCAGGATGCATGAAGAAGGAAATCCCACAGTCGATTACCATAATGAAAACTATGGCACCAGCTTTACCTATGATGATTTCATACCTCAATGGAAAGCAGAGTCATTTGATCCATATGAATGGGCACAGTTTGCAAAAAAAATGGGTGCCAGATATTATTTCATAACATCAAAGCATCATGATGGATTTTGCTTGTGGCCAACAAAATATACAGACCGGAACTCAATGGTAATGGGCCCGAAAAAAGACCTGCTTGGTCAATTTTTTGAAGCCGGGAGAAAAGAAGGACTTAAAGTCGGA
>CAYLYN010000063.1:0-21176 GCA_964387565.1 uncultured Rikenellaceae bacterium
TTCAGCAAACAGCTATGATATTGTACTCTGCGATATCAAAATGGCAAAAATGGATGGCATTGAGGTACTTGGAAAGATAGAGGAACAGTCAACCGATATTCCGGTGATTATGATATCCGGTCATGGTAATATTGATACCGCTGTTGAAGCAATTAAAAGAGGAGCATATGATTTCCTTGAGAAACCGCTTGACCTTAACAGGCTTCTGATAACAATAAGGAATGCTATGGATAAGTCAACACTCATCACACAGACTCAGGTTTTGAAGAGCAAGGTGAGTAAAATGTATGAGATTGTTGGTGAATCGGATGCTATTCAAAATGTTAAAATGATGATCGACAAGGTAGCTCCGACCGAAGCACGTGTACTTATTACGGGATCGAACGGAACAGGCAAGGAACTTGTAGCCCATCAGATTCATGAAAAGAGTCCGCGCTCAAAAGGACCGTTCGTGGAAGTCAACTGTGCTGCCATCCCGTCAGAACTGATCGAAAGTGAGTTATTCGGTCATGAAAAAGGATCTTTCACATCAGCTATCAAACAGAGGATCGGAAAATTTGAACAGGCAAACGGTGGTACCCTTTTTCTTGATGAGATTGGTGATATGAGCCTCTCAGCCCAGGCTAAGGTTCTCAGGGCTCTTCAGGAAAATAAGATTACCAGGGTTGGTTCTGATAAAGACATCCATGTAAATGTGAGAGTTATAACTGCCACAAACAAAAACATAAAAAAAGAGATAGAAAATAATAACTTCCGGGAAGACCTGTACCACCGTCTTAGCGTTATACTGATACATGTCCCTTCTCTCAACGAGAGAACTGATGATATACCTTTGCTGGCGGAACATTTCAATACATTGATATGCAACGAGTACGGGATGAGTAAAAAAATTATTAAAAAGGAGGCTATTAAAGAACTTCAGAAAATTGAATGGACAGGAAATATCAGGGAATTCAGGAATGTGCTCGAGAGACTGATAATCCTCTGCCAGGATGAAATAACCGGGAATGATGTAATTTCTTACGCCAGGCCTGTATCGGGAAACAACACCTAATAACTCTCTGGAACTCTGTGAACCCCTTTGAACCTCTGTATAAGTTCTTATTGTTTCACAGAACTTTACTGAGAAGCACAGAAATCCGCTGAGAAAAATAAATGGATAAAGTACACAGAATAGAATCAGATTCTCTTGGTCATAAGGAGATACCATCGGATGCCCTGTATGGAATTCACTCCCTGAGAGCAAAAGATAATTTCCCTGACAATATCCCTTTCCCACTCGAATGGTATAAAGCAACAGGTACCACAAAACTGGCCTGCTACAATACATACCGGAGTTTCCGCAATGCAGCAGTAAAACACCCTGAGAAGATTGCTGCACTCCAAATCATAAGTGATAATATTCTCGAAAATCTGGCAGATGCAGCAAAAGAGGTGGCTTCCGGGAATTACTTCACCAGTTTCATTGTTCCTGCAGTTCAGGGAGGAGCAGGAACAAGCATCAATATGAACATAAACGAGATAATAGCCAATGTTGCTCTTATCAGGTCAGGAAACAGGCCAGGAGATTATAATCATATCGATCCCACTGAGCATGCAAATATTTACCAGTCAACAAACGATATAATACCAACAGCTCTTACAGTTGCCGTAATGACTCTTTTGAAGGAGCTGGAAGGAAAGATCAACACTCTAAGGCAGAAAATTGAATCTCTCGAAAGAGAGGGACGCAACATGCTGAGGCCGGGATATACTCAGATGCAGGAGGCTGTACCTTCATCATTTGGAATACTCTTCAGTACCTATAACAATGCACTATCCAGGGATTGGTGGAGAGTATCAAAATGTATTGAAAGAATTAAACATGTAAACCTGGGAGGGGGAGCCACCGGAACAGGTATGGCAGTTCCAAGGTATTTTATCATGGAGGTGGTGACCGAATTGAAAAGGCTTACAAACCTTCCCATTGCCCATGCTGAGAATATGCCTGATGCCACAGCCAATATGGACAAATGGGTTGAGATTCATGCTACGATGAAGGCGCATGCAGTTAACCTCGAGAAACTCTCTTCCGATATCAGGCTGCTGGCTTCAGATATAGCTGGTGAAAAAACCTTAAGAATACCTGCAAAACAGGTCGGAAGTTCTATAATGCCCGGTAAGATTAATCCTGTAATCCCTGAATTTGTCATCTCTTCAGCACACAGGATCTATGCGAACGATATGCTGATAAGCTCATTGAGCGGACTTGGAACTCTTGATCTTAATGCATATATCCCTTCAATAGGCTGTGCAATAATTGATAGTCTCAAGCTCCTGATTGCATGTAACACTACATTGCTTACGAATCTGTTCGAAGGAGTTGCTATAAACGAAAAAGCCGGATATAAAGGAGTGATTTTAAGTCCTGCTGTTACAACTATCCTGATTCCCTATATTGGTTATCACAAAGCAACTGAGCTTACTAAAATCATGAAGGACAGAAACATAGATATTTTCGAAGCCAATTCTGTACTGAACGTCATTGACAACGAAAAACTAAAAAAGATACTTCAGCCCGGGAACCTTCTGAAAGCAGGATTCTCGCTTGATGATTTGTAACTGGCCAGACATTGAGTTTCCTGAAGAGGAATATACTAACCACAGAGGCCGCGGAGTGGCACAGAGAAACACTGAGAAACTATTTATTACATTTGTAAAAACGACATATAAATGTCCAAGGGGAGGGAGTCAAAACCACATATAGGAATATATGGCCGCAGGAATAACGGTAAAAGCAGTCTGATAAACTGTCTTGCAGGGCAGGACATTGCAATTGTCTCAGATCATGCAGGTACCACAACAGATCCTGTCAGGAAATCTTTTGAGATAACAGGGTTCGGGCCTGTTATTCTGGTCGATACAGCCGGGATAGATGACGCCGGTGATCTTGGGGAAAAAAGAATTGACCGTACACTGAGAACAATTGAGATAGTTGACCTGGCTCTGCTGGTTGTAACAAATAATGAATGGGGAAGCTTTGAAGATGAGCTGGTCAGAAAATTCAACGAAAATGACCTTCCCTTTATTGTGATTCACAATAAGTCAGATCTTGCTGAGCCCTCAGCCGATTTCAGGGAGATGATACTGTCTGTTACGGGGAGTAACCTGTTTGAATTCTCGGCTAAAGATAAAAGAAATTACGAGGAACTTATATCATTGATAGGTTACACAATTCCCGAACACTCCTATAATACACCAGCGCTGCTTGGCGATCTTATCTCCTACGGTGATATTGTGCTACTGATAACGCCTATTGATATTGAGGCTCCGGCAGGAAGGCTGATCCTGCCCCAGGTACAGGCTATAAGAGATATCCTCGATAATGATGCAGTGGCAGTTGTACTGAAGGAAACAGAGGTTGATGCCTTCCTGAAGAAAACAGGTATCAGACCGGCACTTGCAGTCACTGATTCCCAGGTATTCAACAAGGCTGATGCTTCGGTCCCCGCCGATATCCCTCTAACAAGCTTCAGCATAATGCTTGCAAGGTTCAAAGGCGATTTTAACAGCTACCTCGAAGGAACCCTGAAGATATCTTCCCTTAAAGATGGTGACAGGGTGTTGCTGCTTGAATCATGCACACATCATGTTGCATGTGATGATATAGGAAGGGTAAAGATACCGCGGTGGATCACAAATTTCACCGGAAAAAAGATTGAATATGATGTTGTTGCAGGCCTTGACAAACTGCCCCGACAGGTAACTGACTATTCACTCATCATACAGTGCGGAGGATGCATGATTACCAGGAAGCAGCTTCATAACAGGCTTGCTTCAGCAATCAGGGCAGGAGTTCCTGTTACCAATTATGGAATGGCAATAGCTTATGTACAGGGTATCTTCAACAGGGCAGTTGCTCCCTTCGTTAAAAACGAAAAAGATAGTACCCTCTATTTATAATTCTGTGGATCTCTGTGATACCTCTGTGACCCTCTGTGTAACAAGAAAGAACTTACACAGAGGGTCACAGAGAAATAGTCATCAGTTTCTCTCAATAATTACTGCATCCTCAAGCAAACCAAAAGGTATGATACAATAATCATCCCTCCAGATATTCGTATTTCCCGGTCCTTTCAACCTTCTGTCATACCAGTCATTCTCCCCGGGTCTCCTTGTGGTCCAGGTGGAGCGCCCTGTAAAGCTCTCAGGTGAAAGAGAAATAAGCTCTCCTTCTGCATTATGATGTGGTCCCAGCAGATTGCGCAATGAGTTTACAAGAGTCAGCGAAATAGTATTGTTCCCTTCTGCAATGGCTTCTGTAATATCTACCTCCCATGGTGACCATGCTACGGGAGGCAGATCCTTTCCGTTAAGATTAACTTTCATTACAATAGCTTCTGCCAAAGGGAATTTCAGAAAGTATCTTTTCCCTTTTTCCAGGGTGTTAATATCAAAAGATTTGTCCAGTTTAAACCCGCCGTTATAAAATGGATAACCCTGAAGTACCAGATCACCGGAAAATTTATCCTTTTCATTTGTAATTATGAAAGACTGAAAACGGTATATCGGCTTAGGAATAAGGTATCCCCTCACATTATGTTGTGAAGGTTCCTCCGGCAATGTTGAAGCAATTGCCTCCACACCAAAATCACCGGTGAGATAAATACTCTCAATCTCGGAGCCGTACCTTTCGAACGGATCGCGGCTCTCAGGAATCGGAGACTTATAATCTATATAAAGAGCAATTGAGTTCAAACCATTTTTAAGTAAATCAGTTACTGGAGAAGTTTTAAATGAAATATCCCGGTAAAATGAATTTCCATTATAATTCACCTGATGGCCATTGATTTCTATCTTCGACCACATATCAGGCTGCTCCAGAACAAGGCTGCAGGATGAGGGAATCTTTTTAACACTGAAATCAAACAGGAGTATTAATGGACCATTGAATTTGTCCTTTGTAAATCTCTCAGATATTCCGATAACCGGTTCCGGCTTGCTGAAACTTTTACCTCCATCAACTGAGTATCTTGCAAAATCAAGTGTTAATGAATTAACATCCAGCCTTTTGCCACTCCATTCACCGGTAAGTGACAGTATTTCTTTCTCCCCTGAAGGGACTTCATAAGATCCTGAGGAACTGATCCCATCAATCACCCTGCTGTCAGCAAGAATATAGCTCTGAGCAGGATAGAGAAACAACTCATAGCCAGCATTATTTTTAATTTCATATGACTTCCCGTATGCAGGATCAAGCAGAACAATCTGATCAGAAACATCAGCAAATCTGACCTTGCAACTGACAGACTTCATTCTTGATGTATTTGTGATCTGCAGAAGATGTTTTCCATCAACACTCCGGTGGCTGGTCCATACAAATCCTGCATCTTCTCCGTCTACATATACAGCTGGAGGTACTGATCCGTTAATTCCACCTGGAAGATCCCCGTCCTCAATTAACATAACTAAACTCTTTAATTCGCTGAGACCGGCAGCATTCTTTTCCCCATCTATATACAAAGGCATTTCTGTCGCAATTATTTTTCCTCCCCGGGCAGCAAATTCCTTCAGAAGGTCGATCGTACTCTGCCTTATTGTCAGCATATAGGGCAGGATAACTCCCCGATATGATTGCCTACCGACGACTATCAGGTCTCCATTCACCTTTCCTATCTCTGAAAGGATTTGTTCATCACCCAGATCGTAGTCACGATGATTTTCCTGTAATGTCCCTAATAGCTCAACATATTTCCCATTTCTTGCTGACCAGGTTTGTGAATAACTTACCTGGTCGATGTAATCACTTTCAAGGGGATTTATTACAAGAAATTCAGCTTTATATTTTCCTGTGGCAGCAATGTAGCAAAGCCTTGCAGTGTAGTCTTCGAGCAGCCGGTTGTAAATCCAGTATGGCTGTTGCGGACTAAGAGTAGGCGGATAATCCCGTTTTCTTCCTCCCTTCATGCTGTAAAGAGCCAGGTGAGGACACAGATGATTTATTCCGGTGAGTGTGTGCCATGAGGCAATCCATGCACGGTCCTCAAAGTTCATATTCTGCCCGCTTATACCATAAGCTTCTGATAACCTGCGCGCTATTCCGTACTGGTTTGCCACGGATGATATCTGGCGAGACACATTCAGTGCCCCGTCGATATGTAATCCCAGGTGATCCATGCCAGGTTGCTGCATATGCCGGAGCTGGATCATGAGGTTTCCTACATTATTGCGAACTGTTGCAAGAGCTTCTTCGCCGTTGTAATGTCCTGTCCACATCATATTGTTTGAGGCACAGAAGTCCCCGATTTGTTTGCTGAAACTCGCTTCCAGCTGTTTTGATATAGTCCGGTAATAATCAAGTCTCACTTTTTCATATCCGGTAATGGTGTCGAATAAAGCTCCAATAACAGGAAGAAGATCATAGCCATTATCAATGCGGAATTTATCAGGTATTACAGGCGAGAAGGGTCTTACACCGTCATTGTTGAAATCACCGGTAGATGACATCATCTGAGGTTCATCGGTAAAAATCCCCAGGGCAACATTACCAAAATCTTTTGCATAACGCTCTGCATAAGGGGAATAACTTGAAGAAATAAACTCTCTCACAGTTTCAGGATTGAGAAGGTCAACATAGCATGTTCCGTTGTACCATGGGTTTCCGGATCTCATCCTGTACTCCAGATAATAATATTCGCCGTCTTTTGTAAGCATCCTTGATCCTTCAGGCAGTGGTTCTGTAATCTTAAGTCTCACGAGACACCGGGCATGATAATCTTCACTCCTGAGAGGCACAAGTCCGCCGGCGAAACCACTGGGCCATTTATCCTCATCATAAAACCAGGCATAAGTTCCTGTTCTACGGCATGCTTCCAGTCCGGCATCCATCACCTTCCACCAGTCGGCTCCGAGATATTCAGTGAGCAATCCTGTACGGCTGTGGAGATATACTCCGCCATAACCTCCTTTGGCAAACTCCTCCACCTGTCTGTCGAGTTCTGCGGAATCCAGAAGGTCATTCAGGGAATAAAAAGGAACTGACCTGTAATCTGATGAGGGATTTACAAATTCCCTGAAATCAATTCTGTCAGGAATTGTTATGTACTTATTGTTCTCAGATTTACAGGAAAGAACAAATAGCATAAGAATTGGCAGGTACTTTTTCATGATATCGGAATGATTTACTTATTAAAACCTTTTTCCCAAAGCATTTCGGGAGTCCATTTAACCGCAAAGGACACAAAGAAATTGCCAGGGCCGCAAAGTAATATTGTCAGTTATATATGCTTTGCGTTCTTTGCGTAATATGCTTTGCGCTCTTTGCGGTTAATAAGGTTACTAGTATAAAAATAATAAAACCTGAACAATAAGGTAGTACCTAGAACCGGAAATAGATAAAAGGCATAACATCAGTAGTTCGCATCTGGTAGAGAATAACAGCAACCAGCATTATAACAGCCAGTTGAATAAATAATGGAACTTTTATAAATAATCCCCTGTATGATTCTTTAACATATTCAGGCAGAAGATGTATTGAATAGCCGGCCAATATGAGCATAAAAACAGTACTGTAAGCAGGGATTACGGTCAGGTATGAACCTGGTGTAAAGCTAAAAGCGATCTGATTGAGCATGATCTGTACACTCTCCATGTCCGGAGCCCGGAAGAATATCCAGCAGAAGCTGACGAAGTTAAATGTTATCAGAATTCCTGCCACCCTGCCAATTCTTCCTTTTAATATTCGTCCACCCGTTACAGATGTCCATATCCTGTTAATAACAAGGCCTGAACCTTGCAATGCCCCCCAGATAATAAATCTCAGGGCAGCCCCATGCCACAATCCGCCTATAAGCATGGTAAGCATCAGGTTGAAATGAGTCCTTAATTTCCCTTTCCTGTTACCGCCAAGGGGAATATAGAGATAGTCTTTAAGCCATCTTGACAGCGATATATGCCAGCGTTTCCAGAAATCCGCCAGGCCGTCAGCCTTATAAGGTGAGTTGAAATTTAATGGAAAACGAAACCCGAATATGAGTCCGAGGCCGATTGCAATATCGGTGTAGCCTGAGAAATCGGAGTATATCTGCAGGCCGTACCCATATACAGCCATCAGGTTTTCGAATCCTGAATACATTGCCGGTGCATCAAAAACCCTGTCGACAAAATTCACAGCTATGAAATCAGAAATGATGATTTTTTTTATCAGACCTTTGGAGATGAGGAAGAGAGCATGGCTGAACTCCCTTTTTGACAGACTGAATTCCCTGTAAAGCTGTGGGATAAATTCGGATGCACGTACTATGGGACCAGCAACAAGCTGGGGAAAGAATGAAACATAAAAGCCGAAATCAACAATATTCCTTACAGGTTCCATCCTTTTTCTGTAAACATCAAAAGTATAGCTGAGCGACTGGAATGTGAAAAACGATATTCCCACAGGCAGGATAATATTGCTGATATCGAAAGTACTTCCAAGAATATTATTTGACAGTGAAGCCAGGTAATCATGGTAATGAATATCCGCCCCAAAATAATCATTGGCTATTTCCACAAAAAAACCGGTATACTTGAAATATGCAAGCAAACCGATATTTGATAAGATACTCAGCAGAATGAGCAGCCGCCTTGTCAGCTTTTTCTCTGAATTATAAATAAGGAGGCCGCATGTAAAGTCTACAGTTGTTATTATTAACAGGAGTATAAGCAGTAAACCACCAGATTTGTAATAAAAGAAAAGGCTGACCAGGAGCAGGTAAAAATTCCGCAGGAACCTTCTCCTGTAAACAAGGCTATATCCGGCAAGAACAATTAAAAGGAAGATCCAGAATGCCGGAGTCGTAAAGATCATTGGTTTATCCGGTTCATACCGTAAAATATCTGACAGAACCTTGTCAGCCGGGCTATTTGCTCTTGTTTGCAAAGCCTCCTCTGCAGGATAGATATGGGATCCGACAGGTTTCAGAACGCTATCTGCTGTTAATAAATTAACAGAACTATCCCTGTTAACAGCAGGAAATATCTCATTTGTAAATATCCTCGAAAGAGTATCTGCACCGGCATAGGTAAAATGAACATAATCCTTCTGGGCGAGTGCAGGTTTTCTCCTCGACCATCTTATAATTGAAGAGTCCCCACCCATTGCTGCATATGAGTCCCAGAATATCGCACCGGTTTCTTCAGTGGCCTCTTTTTGTGCCGCAATGATAGCAGGTATGTTTTTGAATGAATTAATGACACCTTCTTCATCTGAAGCCATATCGGTGACGCTTATTACAAGAATGGGAACAGATGGATATATTTTTTTCAGCAATGATATCTGCCGCTGAAGTCCATGCTGGTAATATTTATACTCATTCCTTACATTCCTTACTATATTCAGGCCATATTGCAAAATAAAAAGATCAGGGCGAAGCATCCTGAATGACTCTGCCAGATTGGTGCTGTCAACCATTGTGAATTCCAGACCTGCGCTTCCGCGTTGTGGTATATTATCAATAACTGCTCCCTTGCTGCTTTCAATGCTGATACCATTGATTTCAGGACTAACTTTACCTGTAAATTCCAGTGTTATATCCCTCGCACCATTTAACCTGCACGATACCTCACTCAGTGAGCCTGTTTTAAGGAGAGCCTCTTTGCATATATATTTTCCATCGGCCATCACAGTGAACAAAACTGCACCCTCCCTGCATATATAAAAAAGTCTCAGAACATCATAAAATGAGGCTGAACTGTCGGCAAAAACCGATGGTTTTATATTTACAGTGGCTGTAACCGGGTCAGAAGTAATAGTCCCCTCAGGTAAAAACCTGCAGATAGCCATAAAAGGGCCAAGCTTGTTATGAGAGATCTCATTATTCCTGTATGACAGATAATTATACTTCCTCCAGTTTGATGATGATTTGATTACTATTGATTTTGTGTACATCACCGGTATAACCGGAAGGAAAAGACCAGGGCCTGTTCCTGAGTATCTTTTTTGAAGAGTATGGCGCAGCCAGGAAGTAAATCTGTCACCCTCTATCTGTGAGTCACCATAGTACATAATCCTGGTCTGCCCTGAGGCGGCAGAAAGGGAATCCAGAACGCTCTGAAGAGGATTGTCCTCCGTTTCAGGCATATATCCGATAAGCGAATCAACCTGATGTATTGAATCAACTGGAACATCAGTAATTATATGAGATGTATCCTGTAGGATATCATGCTCTTTCTCAGGCTTACTCTCACTGAACCTGAAGAGATCAGTTATATAACCAGGAAGAAACTCTTCCGCAGGAGGGAACCATCGTTCCGCAGGTACTATATAATGAAATCCTGTGAAACAAACCAGAAAGATCAGTATTATCAGGAATGATCTTAGAGGGCGCATATTTGGAAAAGAATCAGCTTTTCTTCTTGATCTTCAGCTTCTGCCCCACCTGTATCTTACCCGGATCTGAGATATTGTTTAGCGTTAGTATCTGTGTAGTCGTAACATTATCATACATCTTTACTATGTCCCATATTGTATCTCCATTGCGGACGGTATAGATAATGTACTCTCCTTCTGTCTCAAAGGCAGTATTTGCAGCTACACCATTAGTGTTTGAAGGAACCTGTTTGCCTGCCATCTGTTGTTTTTCGGCAAAAGACATAGAATTAATCCTTGAGAAATATTCAGATTTTGCCGGATCAACATAAACAACAAGCTTCTGTCCGATCCTGATTGTATTCCGGTAAATATTATTCCAGTATCTTAGGTCTGAGAGGCTTACTCTGTACCACTCTGATATATATCCAAGGTTATCACCCTCCCGAACGGTATATATCAGCTTTGTCTTTCCCTTTATATCGGCAGGCAGGTAGGAAGATCTTGTAGGATCAGCTATCTGGGTTGACCTGTTAAGGTAAACGTCAGGTTTATAACGTCTTATTGTGTCAGTAAGATCAATAAAATCACCCAGGTGTGTCATCGGCAGGGTGAGTGCAAACGGTCTTGAAGAACCTGGAACAAGACCTGTTCTGTACTGAGGATTGAGGGCACGCAGTTCACCCATCGGGATTCCCATAACCTCTGATATCTGTGTCAGGTGGATATCTTTACGGATCATTATTGTATCAATGGCAACAGGGATGTTAAGAGGTAACGGATTAAGGTTATGCTCCCTGTAATAATTTACGCCGTAAACAGCTGCTATATACATTGGAATATAACCACGGGTCTCCCTTGGAAGTCTGTAGTATATCTCCCAGTAATCCTTTTTATTACCTGATCTTTTAATAGCTTTATTGACATTTCCCGGACCGCAGTTATAGGCAGCTATAACCAGAATCCAGTCGTTGTATACTTTATAAAGATCACGGATATATCTGGCTGCCGCATGGGTTGATTTTAAAGGATCGCGTCGCTCATCCACTATTGAATTGGTTGTAAGACCATACATCCTGCCGGTACTGTACATAAATTGCCAGAGACCTGTTGCCCCGACTCTCGATACTGCATTTGGATTCAGAGCCGATTCAATTATGGCCATATATTTAAGTTCTGCAGGAAGACCATATGAATCAAATACATCCTCAAACATCGGGAAATAATAATCCATCAGTCCAAGTACCGCACAGAATTTCTCCCTCTGTCTGACTGTGTAGACATGGATGTGATTTCTTATTATGCTATTGTATGGCAGTTGAATGATCGAATTGATCCTGCCAAGACGGCTGATATATACAGAATCGGGATATACAAAAACATTGGTATCTCCGGTAAATTCATCAGGTTTGTTTTTCATGGCAAGCTGAACATACCATGTACTCAGAAGGCTGTCAAGGTCTCTTTCTATCCTCTCGGAGCTGTCATCCGATTTAAGGATAATTGTATCATATCCGGTTGAAGCAACTGCATTAAGAGTTGCCAGAAAAAGAATTATTGTAAAAATAGTGTTCCTCATAAGATCTGTTTTTTAAAAAGCCATCGTCAGGTGAAGGTTAAAACCAGTTGCCGGAGCGCGTCCCGGAACAGTAATCATGGATGGATAAAATGAGAGTTCAAGGTTGTCACTCACATCATAATTCAACAGGCTCGCATCAACATTGGCATCAAGTATCTGGGCCATATACCATACACCGGTAAGTATTATGGAGAGATCGCGATAACGTTTATGGTAATCAATAAGGCGCAGCATTTTTTCTTCAACTAATTTGGTGTTTGCTGGATTATAGGTATCAGGGGCAAGTACCGGATCGTATGATGCCGGGTCTCCTGCAAATTCGATGTAACTGTCTGTCACCTTAATATCATCTGTAAAATCCATGAAACCCCTGTAATACATCTGGTAATTTTTGGAGTTTACCGAAAAGCTGTAGATAAGAGCACCGAAGCCTGCATATACTATTGGCAGCTTCCAGTACTTCCGGTTGTATATCTGGCCACCGCCAGGAAAAACAACCGACATCATTGATGCTTTCATGGTATCTCCTATCCTGATTTTTGATGGTTTTGCAACCACGGGCACTGAATCGTTTGAAACATCAATAACCGTGCTTTTCTCTTTTTTTAATTTTCTCTCATGCCTTGTATCCTTCTCTACTGAAAGGGTATCCTGGGCTAGAATTCCTTGCAGAGAACATATCAAAATTATTACCGACAATATTGATATTTTTCTGATATTCATCAATAAAGTATTTTCCCGGAGATTACGCTCCGGAACAATAAACGCGCGATAAAGATAATTATTTTCAGGAGTTGAGACGATCAAACACTCCCAAAATGCGCTCCATCTCCTCAGGAGTATCAAAAGCTATTACAATTTTCCCCTTGCCTTTTTCATTCAGCCTTAGATTAACTTTTGTTGAAAAGAGCTGATTGAGATGTTCGGCAAGCTGTTGATAATCCTCATTAAGTTTTTTCTTTCTTTCAGACTTGCCGGGATCTTTTAATTTTTCGGTTTGAAGGTGCCTTACAAGTTCTTCAGCCTGTCGCACTGAAAGATCGCCATCGATGATCTTATAATAGACTTCTATCTGTTGCTTTGGGTCTTCAATGTTGACAAGTGTACGGGCATGGCCCATCATGAGATGTTTATTCTTTATTCCCAGCTGTATTTCGGCAGGTAGCTTCAGAAGACGAAGGTAGTTGGAAACTGTTGATCTTTGTTTTCCAACCCTGTCGCTCAACTGCTCCTGTGTAAGCCTGCACTCTTCTATCAGCCTCTGGAAACTTATAGCAACCTCAACGGCATCAAGATCTTCCCTCTGGATATTCTCAACAAGTGCCAGTTCAAGCATTGCCTGGTCATCAGCAGTTCTGACATAGGCAGGAACATGGGTAAGTCCTGCTATCCTGGCAGCCCTGAGCCTGCGTTCCCCGGCAATCAGCTGATACCTGCCATTACCGGCATCGCGAACAGTCAGTGGCTGAACTATCCCAAGTTTGATTATCGAAGCAGCCAGTTCTTCAAGCGACTGCTCATCAAAAGTTGTCCTGGGCTGAAAAGGATTAGCTTCTATTGATCCTACAGGAATGTCCATATTGGCTTCCACCTTCTTCTCCAGTACTTCCTTCTCCACCCCGTCAATCAGTGCTCCGAGACCTCTTCCCAAGGCATTCTTTTTTGTCATATTCATTCTATTCGCTGGTTGCTACATTTACCAAGTTATGCTTTTACCCTCTCCTCCTGTTTTTCAATCAGCTCTTTGGCCAGGTTGAGATAGTTGACGGTACCTCTTGAATCAACATCATAAAGTATGGCAGGTTGTCCAAAGCTTGGTGCTTCTGAAAGCTTTACATTCCTCTGAATTATGGTTTTGAATACCATCTGCTGGAAGTGCTTGTTTACTTCATCAGCCACCTGATTGGATAACCTAAGCCTCGAATCGTACATAGTGAGAAGAAAACCTTCTATCTCAAGCTCCGGATTCAGGTTGTTCTGTATTATCTTAATTGTATTAAGCAGCTTTCCCAGTCCCTCTAATGCAAAATATTCACATTGTACAGGAATAATCACTGAATCGGATGCTGTAAGTGCATTGACGGTAAGCAGTCCGAGTGAAGGAGAACAGTCAACAAAAATATAATCATAGTCGCCGGATATGCTCCTGAGCACGTTTTTAAGGATCTTCTCCCTCTCAGGTCTTTCAAGCATTTCAATTTCAGCTCCTACCAGATCGATATTCGAAGGCATTATTGTGAGGTTCTCAACCCCGCTTTCCATAAGCGCTTCCTTAGGATCCTTCCCATCGATCAGACAGTCATAAATAGTGCAGCGTATCTGCCTTGTATCTATTCCAATACCCGAAGTTGCATTTGCCTGCGGATCACCATCAACAATAAGAACCTTTTTTTCAAGTGCTGCCAGACTGGCTGCAAGGTTTATTGCGGTTGTTGTCTTTCCTACTCCACCCTTTTGATTCGCTATTGCTATTATCCTTCCCATCTATAATTAGAATAAATTGTACGTTATTTTGAGTTTCAAATTTACTATTTATGCATCTTCTGCAGCCGGTGCTTAAAGATGTAATTGTAAACATTTTTTTTGGGGTTTTCAACATCTTATTAACATTATAAAAATTGGAATAAATACATATTACATTGATTAATAATAGCTTAATATTTTACATATTTACAAGAGAAAACTAATAGTATGACAGATCAAAATTCTTCCCGTCCTGAATGGCTTGTTATTGTCAATCCAAATGCCGGAAACGGCAAGGGTGAAAGAGAGTGGGAACTGATATCCAAAGCGTTAACTGACAACAATATATCTTTTGATAAAAGATTCACAACAGCTAAAGGTGATGCAGTAAATATTACTTCTTCAGCTATCGGGGAAGGTTACAGAAAAATAATAACAGTCGGAGGCGACGGAACCCTCAATGAAGTATTAAACGGTGTATTTGCAACAGATAATTGTAACCCGGCCGGAATAACACTAGGGCTGGTACCCGTAGGAACAGGCAACGACTGGGGCAGGATGTTTGATATCCCTCTCGACCATAAAAAGGCTGCAGGGATTATCAGGGAAGGTAAAACGATGCGTCATGATGTCGGACTCCTGACCTATTCGGAAGGTGATCTTGTCAAAAAGCGTTATTTCATAAATATTGCGGGACTGGGATTCGAATCAGTTGTTGTCAGAAGAAGCAACTATCAGAAAGAACGTGGAAGAAGCGGAAAGCTTATCTATTTTTACAATCTTTTGCTAAGCCTAATGACCTACAGGAATACGAGAGTTGAACTGATTATTGACGGGGTCAGGTCAGAAGAGGATATATTCTCGGTAAATGTTGGTAACGGCAGATATTGCGGTGGCGGGATGAGACAAACTCCCGATGCCCTGCCTGACGATGGTTTGCTCGATGTGACAGTCATAAAAAACATAGGAAAACTTGAAATAATCAGAAAGCTTAAGATCCTTTATGACGGAACAATATTAAGTCATCCTTTAATCGATGGATATAAATGCAGGAATCTCAAAGTGGATTCCGATTCTGTTATTTATACTGAAGCTGACGGTGAATCACTGGGGCATACTCCGGCTGAATTCAGCATTCTGCCTTCTGCAATAAATATCATCTATGGGACCAGGTCTATTCAGTGATCCTTATCTCAAACAGCTTTGACCATCTCTTTCCTGTGACAAATATCCTGTTTGTTGCTTCATCATAAGCGATGCCATTAAGCACTTCAGCTTCAGGATTTCTATCGTTATGTGGAAAGAGTCCCGACAGATCAACATAGGCCTTCACTTTCCCTGAAACAGGATCTATCCTGGCAATCCTGTCTTCCATCCATATATTTGCCCATATTTCACCATTAATATATTCAAGCTCATTAAGACTGTCCACCTTCTTTTCATTATCATAAACCTCAATCCTTGATATTGATGTAAACATCTCAGGTTCATAATAATAGAGAATATTAGTACCGTCACTCATTATAATCCTGTCACCGACAGTTGTCAGACCCCAGCCTTCCGTCGGGTAATATATCCTGTTTATCTGGCGGAATGATCCCTTTTCATATACAAAACCAACCTTATTACGCCATGTAACCTGGAAGATCCTCTCATTATACAGTGTTATACCTTCTCCGAACAATGAAGCATCGAGATTTAATTGTCTGATCACTTTGCCGGTGGCAATCTCGACCTCCCTCAATGAAGATTCGGTCTCCTGTCCTGTGCTTTCATATAATGATCCTGCGTCAAAAAAAAGACCCTGGGTAAAAGCCTTCTTATCATGAGGAAAACTATTGACAACTCTGAACTTGTTTATTTTGGGTGTAATATCCGAATAGATTAAAAGAAACCGTGTAACAGGATTTTGCGTTTTCCCATCCTTATACGCTATAACTTTCAGGGCTTTCCTTCCTGTTGTACTGACCATTTCGCCACTGACAGAGCATTTCCACGGCTCCGATTTCAAAACCCTTACCAGCTTAGTGTCATAGAAGAGGGTCACTGAGTCGGGGATCCTGCTCTTAAAAACCAGTTCCAGTTCAATATCAATGACCTGATTTAACTTATAATCCTCATTCTCTTCAGGAGTTACTATCCTGATTAGCCTTAACGATGTCTCATCTTCCGGCACTGTATTCTTTATGGCCTTTATTTCCTCTTTGGTTCCGGGTCTTCCTGAACATGATATAGTCCAGGCAATAAGAAGGGAAACAGAGAGAAGGATTAAATATTTAAGATATTTGATTTTCATCTTTTGTGCTTTTATTTCCAAAAAGTCGCTTAAATATATTCCGGGGTGATGCAATTCTTTTTTCTGCTTCCATCTGCTGAATTTCATATGGATTTATCATTTGCCATATCTCGCTCCAACCCGGGAAGCCGCCAACATTCTTGTCATCAATAAAAATGTCAGCATCTATCTTGCGACTAACTGTCTCATCAAACACCTCTTCGGGATAATTCCTGTTGACGGCATAAAAATCTATACCATTTTTATGGCAGTATTCTACCGCCTCTTCAAGCTCTCTGCCTGTTCTGAATGTCCAGAGAATAAGGCTTGCGCCAAGCTTCTCTAGTTCTTTAAGAGTCTGAAAGGCAAATAGTTTTTCCTTGCCTATTGCAGGGTATTCATGTTCAACTATTGTTCCGTCGAAATCAACTGCTATTTTAATGCCTCTCAAGTCAACCATCCGAAGCCTGTTAATTGTACAAAACTAATAATAAAGACGAAACCCGTATGTTTTGTAAACACAAACATTTATATAAAAAAATTAAAAAACATGAGTGGTTTCATCATGCCATAACGATCAAAATTATATTATGATGAAATTTATCTTAATTTTACTTTCCATACGCAGATGCAATATCAATTTAAATGAAGAAACATGTTCCCAACTTCATAACATCTCTGAATCTGGTATCCGGATTCATTGCTGTAATACTGGCTGCCGAAGGCAAAATTGTATCAGCCTCATGGTTCATTGTTGCAGCTATGATCTTCGATTTTCTGGATGGATTTTCCGCCAGGATACTTAAGGCCTATTCAGATATTGGTAAGGAGCTGGACAGTCTGGCAGATATTGTCAGTTTCGGTATTGCCCCGGCCGTAATAATTTTCAGGATCCTGACCGATGTCTTCTCTTTAATGCCAATGAGACAGATATATCTGAGTGAACACCGGGACCTGTTTCTAATAATTATTGTATCAATAATGCCTGTTTGTGCTGCCCTGCGACTCGCTGTATTTAATACAGACTCGAGCCAGTCAAAAAACTTCAAAGGATTACCGACACCAGCCAGCGCTCTCGCAGTTATTTCAGTTGTTATTGCCTCAGGTTATTCCGGGTCAGATTTACTGGACTCCTTCATGGCTTCCCCGGCGATGCTCATACTTTATACCATTGCGCTTTCCCTGTTGATGGTAAGCCGTCTGGATCTTTTTTCATTAAAAGTAAATGACCTTAAACTTAAGGGGAATGAAGGAAGATACCTTATGATACTGCTTATAGTTATATCATTTTTGATAATGGGCATAAATGCAGCAGCACTGATAATACCTCTGTATATTATCTCTTCTGTAGTTGCCCGTTTAATCTGAATCATTCTGCTCCTGACCGGGATACTTTTTATCATACACAGATAAAGCATACTTCACGGTAATCCAGCTAAGAAAAATAAATGCCGGCCAGATCAGGTATTCGAGTATTTGGGTTATATACATTGTGTGGTTTTTATGATTTCAGTTTAAAAGAATTTCGGGCGGAGGGCTGAGGGCGGAGGGCAGAGGGTAGAAGGCTGCTTTCAGGGATCCCTTTTGCCTTCCGCCCTCCGCCCTCCGCCCTACGCCTTACGCCTTAATACTTATGCTCATTTAAATTCATCTCTGCATCAGTTATTTTATTAACATTTATAGATTTCCACGCATACCATATATATGCAATAACAAATGGCACGAGGAATGAGACATACATCATGGTTTTCAGGGTGAACTCGCTTGAAGATGCATTTCTGATTGTAAGCGAACTCTGCAGATCAAAGGACGATGGATAAAATGAAGTCCCGTTGAATCCTGCCAGCATAAATACAGCAAAAACTGTAAGTATCGTTCCCAGGGAGGTAAACCATACAGCACTGCTATTCCTTTTGAAAATCGCAATGAAAAGACCATAAAGAACTCCTATAACACCAGCCAGGAAGATTATCAGTACCAGAGGCATCTGCAGGAGATTATTGAGATACTTGAATTTCTCAAGAGAAATATTCCCGGTATCGGGATCAGCAGCAAAACCTTTGGAAAGCAGTATTGCCGTTACAAAGAAAAGAAATGGGATAAGGAACAGAATTGTATTAAGTGGGAGTCTTTTAAGAGCTCTCTTCCTGAGATCGTCATCTTCAACTGAATTAACAATATAGAGCAGTCCATTTACCCTCGAAAGGAAAAGCACCGCAAGCCCGAGTGCAAGGTTCCTGACATCAAGAACAGCTTCAAGTCCATACCACGAAGTTGCCCACCTGACACTGTTCATATTATCAAGGCTGAACTGTGATCCTGTAAAGAAAGTTGCCACGGCAATACCTATTAGCAGGGGCCCCAGTGCCCCGTTGAGCAGCAGGAAGATATCGAAGGTAATCTGACCAAAGACATTATTTGGTTTTGACCTGAATTCGAATGCAACAGCCTGCAGGATAAAACTGAATAATATAGCAATCCATACCCAGTAAGCACCACCGAAACTTGTTGCATAGAAAAGAGGAAAAGATGCGAAGAAAGCTCCGCCGAAAGTGACAAGGGTTGTGAATGTCAGATCCCATTTTCTTCCGACTGTATTAACAGTCATTGTCTTTTGCATTTCAGTTCCCGGCAGGGTAAAAATAAATGTCTGTCCTCCCTGTACAAACATCAGGAAAACCAGAAGGCTTGCCAGCAGGGATACTATTATCCACCAGTAGTTCTGCAGGAAAAGATGTGATATCATTAATGTATTCATAGTATATTCCTCCTAATGTTTTGGTCCGTTTTTAATCTGTTTAACCATTATTGATACCTCTGCTATCAGGAGAGTGGTAAAGAGGGCTGCGAAAATGAAAAATGTTGCTATTACCGAACCGGAGCTTATATTAGAGACTGCTTTTGATACGGGCATCAGGTCCTGAATGATCCATGGCTGACGCCCAAGCTCCGCTACGATCCAACCAAGCTCACTTGCAATGTATGGCAGTGGTATTGACAGAAGACATACCCAGAGGAACCATCTATTTTGGGTCAGTGTACCTCTGAAAAGGTAATAAAGGGCCAGTGAAAATATCAGAATAAACAGAAATCCCAGTACCACCATCAGGTGGAATGAGTAGAAAGTACCTGATATATCAGGAATTATATCATCGGCTTTTTCAATGGAACTATATCCGAAATACCTGAAGTAATCGTCCTGGAATGACCGGGAGCTGAAAAGAGCTTTTAAAGAATCACGTTGCTGTGCATCTCCCGATTTTACTGCTGACTTGTAATCCAGTAAGGCTCTTCTGGCAGTCTCACCCCTTGATTTCTTCTCTTCAAATGAGAGTAGTTTATACTGCTGATTACCATTTACCAGGTCTGATATTCCCGGTACAAAAGCATCTCTGTCACCGGCTGTAAGAATGGAGAGTAAACCCGGAAACTCAATTTTAATGATAAAATCTTTCAGGTTCGTCTCTCCGATTTTATTTTCAGAATCTTTAAGAACACCGAAAGCAACAAGACCTGCATTGGTCTTTCCTTCCGACAGGGCTTCCATTGCAGCAAATTTAACCGGCTGTACTTTTGAAATAATTCTGGCAGACTCATCGCCTGTGTAAGCAGTCATTAGTGATGCCAGTATACCAAAGACAGATGCAACCAGGATACTTCTGCCTGCCAGATAGTACTCTCTTTTCCTTATCAGAAACCAGGAGCTTATTCCAACTACAAACATCGAAGCAAGCAGATAACTGGAAGAGAGTGTATGAAGAAATTTATCTACAGAGACCTGGTTGAACAAGACTGCCCAGAAACTTATCATCTCATTCCTGGCTGTCTCAGGATTGAATACCATTCCAACAGGATTCTGCATCCAGCCGTTGGCAACGAGGATCCAAAGAGCTGACAGGTTTGATCCTATTGCCACCAGCCATGTTGAAAGAAGGTGGAATTTTTTGCTGACCTTATGCCATCCAAAAAACATAACAGCTATGAAGGTAGATTCTAGAAAGAAGGCAACAATACCTTCCACGGCAAGAGGAGCTCCGAAGATATCTCCAACAAACCAGGAGTAGTTGGACCAGTTGGTGCCGAATTCAAATTCCAGGATAATGCCGGTGGCTACTCCTATTGCAAAGTTAATCCCGAACAGCGTCATCCAGAACCTTGTTATTTTTCTCCACTCCTCGCTGCCTGTCCTGACATAGATAGTTTCCATTATTGCCACAATGAAAGATAAGCCCAGCGTTAATGGTACAAAGAGCCAGTGATATATCGCAGTCAGGGCAAACTGGGCCCTCGACCAGTCAAGCAGTGTCAGATCGATGTTTTCAGTCATTGTTATCTGGTGATTTAAGTAATTGATCAAGAACATATTCACCTCTCTCCTTATCTGTATTATATCTGGTCTTAAGGATATCCGGAAAGAAGAATAACTTAAGTATCAGGAACATGATAAAAAGCTTGATGAGGATAATTATCCAGAGCTTCTTTCCTGATGAAGAAAGATTTTTTTTAAAACTAAAAAAGGTGTTGATTTTAGA
>CAYLYN010000064.1:0-21136 GCA_964387565.1 uncultured Rikenellaceae bacterium
AAGCAATAATAATCCTGTGAAGATTATTGGGATAATATATTTCACCCCAGCTGAAAACGACCTTTTCGCCCGACTTATTTTCAATCTCTACATAGAGGTCTATAATTGGATTAAACTCTTCATAATTGGTTTTTTTAATTATCCTTTCATTAAGAATATCGAAAAGTGAATATCCGTCATACCTGTATGCGCCGACAAACCTGTCGCCACCGGCATTGTCAAGCAAAGTCTCTTTAACAATAACAGAGTGTATCGGAATATCTGATAGTTCTGCCCTTCCCGGATTGGCTATTTCTCCTTCGATATATACATCATTCAATACCAGAGGATAGGTATCGGTGTTATCATAAAAATTATTTGTCATATCGGTAGTATCTGGCAGGTGTTTTGTTACGGACTTTTCTGTTGATATTGTGTTATTTACACATGAAACCAAACCTGCTGTAATAATGGTCAGCAAGAAATACTTACTCATAATTTGAATCTTAATTTTTTCTGAAACAAAAATAGTTCATTAACTAAATAGATTGATGATATTATTCAGGAATATCTTAGGTGACTGAACTTATATTTAACCACAGAGTACACAAAGTTCACACAAAGCACACAGAGGTAGAACCATGATTATTATTCCTTTGTGCACAGTGTGAATCTCCTCTGTGATCTCTGTGGTTAAATTGATTTTTTATACTTTTATAATCAATATTCAATTTATACCGAATTCCATGAATTCAAAGGAAAGAATGCTATGTGCCATAAACGGGGAGAAGCCTGACAGGCTGCCTGTTACGGTACACCAGTGGCAGGGTTATCACCTTGATACTTATATGAACGGAATAACTCCTCTTGAAGCTTTTAAACTTGTGGGCATGGATGCTGCAATACAGTATTTCGCTGACATGGGGCAATTCTGGCTGGTGGATGCTGATTTTGCCAAATTCTCAACTCCTGAATGGAAGGATGAAGCCATTATTGTAAACAGCCATCCCGATAACAGAATATACCATCATACTATTACAACACCTGAAGGAGTGCTGACATATAAAAGTGCAGGTAACAGAAAAACTACCTGGATAACTGAGTACCTTATCAAAAAGGACGAAGATATTGACCTCATAAGGAAATACATGCCTGTACCCATGCTTGATCATAAACCACTTGAAAAAGTATATGACGAAGTCGGCGACCAGGGTATTGTAAGAGGCTTCGTCTGGGGCGACCAGGCTGGTTGCTGGCAGCATGCTGCATGTCTGATGGACATCAATGAACTGATTATTAAAACAATGATCAGTCCTGACTGGGTTCATGAATTAATGGAGATCCTGTTGAATAAAAAGCTGCAGTTTGTCGAATCGATGAAAGGTGCAAAATTTGACCTGATTGAAACAGGAGGTGGATCAGCCTCATCTACTCTCATTTCTCCCGATCTGCATAAGGAGTTCTGTCTTCCCTACGACAGAAGAATGCATGACGCACTTCATTCACTCGGATTCAAAATAACTTACCACACATGCGGTGGCACATATGGTATTGAAGAGTATATAATTGCAAACGGGACGGATTGTTCCGAGACTCTTGCTCCCAAAAGTATAGGCGGCAACCAGGAACCATGGGAAATGAAGGAAAAAGTAGGCAGGCGTATTTCACTGATCGGAGGAATAGACCAATTCAATATTCTTACAGACGGCAGTGAAGAAAAGATTAAAAAAATGGTGCACACATTGTTCGAAAAAGTAGGTTATGACGGAGGCTATATCTGCGCCTGTTCTGATCATTTCTTTGAAACTCCTGTAGACAATATCAGGACAATGGCTGATGCCGCTAAAGAATGTAAATACTGAATTTAAATAACTTCATCAGGCCACTCTGCAAGTTTGCCTGTAGATTTAAATGAAGGCCTCTGGGCATCAACACTACGCAAATAAGATCCCAGTTTTACAGCAAGCTCTTTTACTCTCTCTTTTTCCGTTCCAGCCAGATTATTCAGTTCTCCAATGTCCTCAGTTATATTAAAGAGCTCAAAATGCCTGTCTTCGTAATAGTATATTAGTTTCCAGTCGCCGCTTCTGATTGTGCTTGTAGTACCAATGCCGGGTCCTGTTGGCCCCCAGTTGTTGGGGAAATGCCAGAAGAGATCCCTGCCTTCAGAGCTTGTTCCGGTCTGGACTAACATCGGAACAAAGCTCTTCCCGTCAACAGTCTGAACAGTAGTATAATCTCTGATATTAGCCATTTCGAGGATAGTGGGATAGAAATCTTCGATCAGGAGATAGTCATTGCATTTTGTTCCCGGCTCTACTTTTCCTGGCCATTTGACTATCATTGGTTCCCTTATACCACCTTCATATGCTGAACCTTTACCACTGTTGAGAGGCTTGTTATGAGTATGCTGTTCTCCCTCTCTCGGTTTCAGGCTGAATCCTCCGTTATCCGACATAAAAAGAATGATAGTATTGTCTGAAAGATTATTTCTTTCGAGATAATCCATAAGATCACCAAGGCTCTTATCCATACCCTCAACCATGGATGAATATCTTGCTTCATAATCACCCAAACCCATATCTATATACTTCTGATAGAATCGATTATCAGCATACAGAGGTATATGAACTGCATAATGAGCCATATAAAGATAGAAGGGTTTTCCTATGGACCTGGATTTATCAAGAGCTGCAATAGCCTCACGTGTAAGGGCTTCGGAAAGGAAAATTGAATCTCCATGATATTTTTCAAGTCCCGGGATGCCCCAGGGGAGTGTGTGACCTCCTTTTTCTTTATTTCCAAAATTCTCCGTCCCATAGTAACTGCCTGGTCCGCCTGCAGCATGACCGGCAATATTTATATCGAACCCGCAATTGACAGGATTGGCTGTTGGTGTGGTCATTGCTCCGAAATGTGCTTTGCCGCAATGAATTGTGAAGTACCCATTATCCTTCAGCACCCGGGGTAACATTGTTGCATATACCGAATGAGGGATGGTATCTGTAGGCTGCACTCCGTTTACATTCCATTCAGGATAGGATAAAACATCGCTGTGACCGTCTACTGTCGTATCCCTTCTGAGTGTCCAGTTGGTAACACGGTGACGCGCTGCATTCATCCCGGTTATCAGACTTACACGTGTAGGAGAGCTTACGCTCGATGCATAAGCCTGGGTGAACATCATTCCTTCACTTGCCAGTCTCTCCATGGCCGGTGTATGGTATCTCAGATTAAATGGAGTCTTCTCTTTCCAGAATGGGACAGAAGTATCCTGCCACCCCATGTCATCAACCATAAAGAGGATAATGTTAGGCCTGACCTCAGATGCTCTTTCCGGACTGCATCCTGTAACTAATGGAAGGACGGCACCGGATAGTATTGCCAGATTATTAATACTTCTCATATCAATGTGTTTTTATAATATTACCTTAACTTTAGACACTTTAGGCACTTTAGGCACTTTAGGCACTTTAGGCACTTTAGGCACTTTAGGCACTCCAATTAATCAACAATTATAATAACTATATCCATAACATTTGTAAGGGTGGGCCCTGTTATGATATGCCCGCCACACTTTCTGAAGAAATTATATGAATTAAAGTCTTTAAGATATTTGCCAGGATCCAGTCCTCTTGATACGGCAGATGGTATTGTTGCAGAATCCACAACCGCACCTGCCGCATCGGTTGGACCATCATTACCATCAGTTCCTGCACATAAAATGGTAATGCCGGGTATATCCCCGAGCATTTGAGAACACAGCAGGGCCAGGTGCTGATTTCTTCCTCCCGAACCCTTTCCTGTCATTTTCACTGTGGTTTCACCTCCAAAAAGGATACATACAGGTTTTACCTCACGGGTATCCTGTTTATAGTTTCTTGCTGTGTCAACAAGATACTCAGCAACAGAAACCGAATCTCCCTGCAGTTCATCATCAATAATAAGTGCATTAATATTTGACTCTATTGCCTTTTGTCGTGCCATTTCAAGGGCAAGCCTGTTATTTCCGATAATAAGGTTATGAGTCTTCTCAAATATTACATCACCAGGCTTTGGAGTATCGGGTTTCTTTCCCAGGGCGCCGTCATAAAGAAATTCAAAGATCCTTGAGGTCAGGGAGGATTTTATATTAAATTTTTCCAGTACTTCGATGGCATCAACAAAGGTAGTCGGATCGGGAGCTGTAGGTCCTGAAGCAATAACATCAAGGTCATCTCCATGCACATCTGACAGTATAAGGCTCACAAGAGTGGCCGGATATACCATTTTTGCCAGTCTTCCACCCTTTACAGCCGAGAGATGTTTCCTTACAGCATTGATCTCATGAATTGATGCTCCGCTGTTGACAAGTAATTTATTTACCAGAACAAGGTCATCAGGTTTCAATCCTGCAGGAGTATCACAAAGCAGTGATGACCCTCCGCCTGACAACAGACAGATAACAAGGTCATCAGAACCGGTTCTGCTTACTAGATCAAGTATTGAAGCGGTAGCTTTAAATCCGTTTGAATCGGGCAAAGGATGTCCTGCTTCAGTTATTATTATTGACTTAACATCAGCAGCAAAACCATATTTTACAATAACATGTCCGCCTTTGATGCGGCTCCCAAGTATTTTTTCAACTTCCGATGCCATAACAGCACTGGCCTTTCCTGCTCCGATAACATAAATATTTTTTTTATCCTCAAGAGATATGTTCAGGTTCCCTATTCTGAGAGCAGTACCATCAAATGTCATATTTTCTTTTACCAGCCTGTCCGGAATGACAGCTTCAATCCCTGCAAGGAAGATCTGTTCGGCTATCTGTCTGCGGTTCATAATTTCAGATGGTAACTATTGATAACAATCAGTTGAAAAACAGATATGCCACAAAAATTGCTGTTATGGCACCTGCAAGATCAGCTATCAGTCCGCAACCGATTGCATGACGGGTATTTTTAATACCGACAGAACCAAAGTAAACAGCAATTATATAGAATGTAGTATCAGTCGCTCCCTGCAGAGTGCATGCAAGTCTGCCGACAAAAGAATCAGCTCCATATGTGGTCATAGCGTCAATCATCAGTCCCCTGGCTCCACTACCCGACAGAGGTTTCATAAAGGCTACCGGAAGCGCCCCTGTGAACTCAGTATCCACACCTAGCCAGGAAAAAGCCTTTCCTATTCCCTCAATAATGAAATCCAATGCACCTGACGCCCTGAAAACACCAATAGCCACCAGTATCGCGACCAGAAACGGAATTATCTTCACAGCTATGTTAAATCCATCTTTTGCACCCTCAACAAAGGCATCATATACATTAACTTTCTTTATGAAAGCCAGCACAATAAATAAAACAATAACCGACATCAGAAAAAAGTTGGCTACAAAGGTTGAGATTAAAGATATCTGTTCTTTAGGCAGGCTGCTGAAATAGAATATCATCCCGGCAATAATAGCTGAAAATCCTCCAAGGTAAGCCAGTATTACCTTGTCGATAAGATTAATTTTCTGAACCAGAGCCACACTTATTACTCCGGCGAGGGTCGCTACAAAAGTTGAAATAAGAATGGGAATAAAGATATCAGCCGGATTGACTGCACCCAGCTGAGTACGGTAAACAATTATACTTATTGGTATTATAGTCAGTCCGGATGCATTCAGAACCAGAAACATTATCTGTGCATCGGAGGCAGTATCCTTGATGGGATTGGCCTCCTGCATCTCTTTCATAGCTTTCAGACCTACAGGGGTTGCTGCATTATCAAGTCCAAGCATATTTGCTGAAAGATTCAGCATGATCGATCCATATGCAGGATGTCCGTCCGGAAGTCCTGGAAAAAGTCTCCTGAAAAGAGGGCCAATCAGTCTCCCCAGTATTGCTACAACTCCACCCTGTTCACCCACTTTTAGGAGCCCCATCCATAGAGCCAGAACACCTGTCAGTCCGAGAGATATCTCAAAACCTGTTTTTGCACTTGAAAAAATTGAATTAACCAGATCATTGAATATCTGCGTGTTCCCTGCAAAAATAAGCTGCAGAAGAGCCACAATAAATCCAGTAACAAAGAAAGCTATCCAGATGTAGTTCAGAACCATTTCGGTAATTTGATTTGCTAAGATAAGAAAAAAGGCGAAAGACGAAAGGCTGAAGGCGTAAGGCGTAAGGCGGAAGGGAGGAAGGGTGAACTGCAAGCGGATATCTTCCTGTGACTTTAACTGTGTGTCATATACCGGTAGCCGGTAGCTGGTCGTCGGTCGCCGGTTGCCGTCCCGATAGCTATCGGTTGCCGGTTTTTTGTTAAATAACATTAAATGAATCATCTGAGAGGTTTTTCAAATACTGTTTTGGATATATTTGTATCAATTAGATCCGATAATTCATTAAATTTTAAATTACGGTCCAATGAAGAAGATTATTATTTCCATGCTTACAATAGTATCCATCAGCTTTGGCGTTATAGCCCAGGATATTTCATTGCCCGCGCCTGACAAAAAAGGAGGATTACCTCTTATGCAGGCTCTTAGTCAAAGACAGACAACCCGATCGTTCACTGATGATAAACTATCACAGCAACAGCTGTCTGATATGCTGTGGGCAGCCTGGGGAATTAACAGGGCTGACCAGAAGAAGAGAACCGCCCCATCAGCAATGAATTACCAGGAGATAGATTTGTATATAGCCATGGCAAACGGACTTTTCCTGTATATTCCTGAATCTCATTCACTGAGGACGATAAATGACAAGGATCTGAGGAAAACTACAGGTACTCAGAGTTATGTGAATAATGCTGCCCTGAATATTGTTTATGTGGCTGATATGGGTAAAGCCGGTAAAAAGGAGGGTGTGAAAATAGATGATTCTGATCTTTTCATGTCTTATTCTGATGCTGCATTTATTGCCCAGAATGTATACCTGTACTGTGCTTCAGCCAATCTTGGCTGTGTTGTAAGGGGCTCAATCCCGAAAGATAAGCTGACTTTAGAAATGGGACTCAGATCAAACCAGTATATCATCCTTGCTCAAACTGTAGGATACGCGAAGAGGTAAAGGCATCAGGCCTCAGGCGTCAGGCTTGAGGCGACTGGCGCATGGCGTCAGACATCGTGCAACATACGCCGTGTGTCGTGAGCCGTGTGCCGTGAATCATGGTGCCCTGAAAAGCTCAACATTTGAAATCACAGGGCAGGCCTTTGACCTTGTAATATTTACTCTGATCTTTGTAGCTTCTACTACCGGAAACTTTCTGATAACCTTATATCCGATTGTTGTACCATCAACAACCTTTTGCCACTCACCGTTAACAAGAGTCTCAACGGTAAACTCCTGTACTCTCTGACCCAGCTTTATATATTCCTGAAGCAGTATCCTGTTCACCTCTGTTGGCGACCCCAGGTCAATGACAAAGTCAGCAGAAAGTACCTCATCATCAGTAGCCCAGTATGTTTCAGGATCACCATCTGTAATATTTGAGGAATGATAGCCTTTTCCCCTGCAGCCGGAGGCAAAAACCTTTTTTCCTTTCGCAAGCTCTTTTTCAAATTCCCTGATCCTGAGTTCTTTGAAAGCAATAAGTGATTCCACATCTCTTTCATTCAGTAATCCTCTCCTGTCAGGCGGAACGTTAAGCAGAAGATTGCTGTTGCGTCCAACAGATGAATAATAAAGCTCCATGAGGTTTTCCGGAGACCTTACAAGTGAATCCTGCGTTTTGTGATAAAACCATCCCGGACGGATTGAGACATCCACTTCAGCAGGGACCCAGTAAGTTCCATCCTCATGTCCTTCACCCAGTATCTTGGCAAAATTGCCTCCGGGATACATATCATCCTTTTTAAGCAGGCACCAGTTGGTAAGACTTCCCATACCGCTCTCGTTGCCTACCCATCTGATATCGGGACCTGCATCACTGAACATTACAGCGGAAGGCTGCAATTCACGTACTATTTTATGGGTATTGGGCCAGTCATAGTAGGTCTTGTTATCAATCCTGCGTGTCTCTCTTTTCCCTCCATAATAACCATCACCACCGTTAGCTCCATCGAACCAGACTTCAAAAATATCCCCATAATCAGTAAGAAGCTCCTTCAGCTGGTTCCTGTAATAAGTCAGGTACTCAGGAGTCCCGTAAACAGCACTGTTCCTGTCCCAGGGTGAAAGGTAAACACCAAGCTTAAGCCCGTATTCATCGCATGCAGCCCTGAGCTCTCTCAATATATCTCCTTTTCCCTCTTTCCAGGGAGAGTTCTTAACAGAGTGCTCAGTAAATTCTGACGGCCAGAGACAAAAGCCGTCATGATGCTTGGCAGTTATAATGATTCCCTTCATACCTGCTTCACTTGCTGTCCTCGCCCACTGCCTGCAATCGAGTTCTGAAGGGTTAAAGACAGACTCTTGTTCATCACCATAGCCCCACTCCTTGTCTGTGAAAGTATTAACAGTAAAATGTACGAACATGTAATACTCAAGCTGATGCCAGGCAAGCTGCCTTTCAGACGGAACCGGACCAACCGGGACAGGCGGAGATAACGTTTTGCAGGAAAAAAGTAGAATCAAAATAAGTGGTAAAGGGAATAGTTTTTTCATTTTTTTTTTATTTCAAGTTAACTTCTTCTTTAAGTTTTCCAAAACATCTAATAAGTTATTTAAATTATGAAATCCTTTAACCGCAGAGGTCGCAAAGTCCCTATTTTCATCGGGATCGCAAAGATCGCTAAGAAATAATTCAGATTTTTGATCCTTTGCGTTCTTGGCGTAATACCTTTGCGTTCTTTGCGGTTAAAATCCTTATAGGCAATTATTTTGAAAGGTCTTTTATTCTTATGTTTCTGAATTTCAGCTCAGAGCCATGACCAAGAAAACCGATATGCCCGGTACTGTTCTTAAGTCCCGGATGATCCTTATGATCCATTGTTCCATTGTCTCTTGGTCCTGCTATGTCTCCGTCAACTATAACTGTTCCGTTAAGAGTGATGGTAATCCGGGTACCTCTGACAACAACCTCCTGATAGTTCCATTCTCCTACCGGTTTCTGGTATCCTTTTTTTGAAGGAATTACCCCATAAACTGATCCATGATACTGGTAGGGCTGAAGATTTGCATAGACAGGAGCTGTATCATCAAGGATCTGAAGTTCCATACCGGCATATGCTGCATCACCTGTAAGAGGGGCTCTTATACCCAGCCCGTTGTTTGCCCCGGGAGTAAGCTGAAATTCAAACCTGAATATAAAATCAGAATATTCCTTTTCAGTGTAAAGATTTCCTCCTGATCCGTCACCGGGCCTGACAACAATATTACCATCCTCAACAACATATGATGTCTTGTTTCCGATCCAGTTATCAAGGTTTTTTCCATTGAACAAGGCAACAAATCCTTCTGCTTTTTCCTCAGTACTCAGATTGTATTCTCTATTATTGATCTCCCTCACATAAATATCTCTGAAGGCGAGATCTGTTCCATGAGCCTGAAGCTCAATGGCTCCTTCAGGGAATATTGGAATATTCCGGTCCCAGTAGTTCTCAAGTGTCACATTATCAACAACGAGCTCTCCATTCAGCCATACTGATACCTTCTCACCAGCCATCAGGATCCTGAATGTATTCCAGTCACCTACAGGATTATCAGCAAACTTAAGTGGTTTTGAAGGATTCTTCTGGTTATTGTAGAGGCCTCCGCTTCCCACCTGGGCGCCCACATCAACTCTCGATGGATCCCATATCTGCACCTGTGGTGATCCTCTCAGATAAATTCCGCTGTCACCCTCCTTTGAGATCATCCAGTCGACATATAACTCAAAATCACCATATTCCTTAACTGAGCAGAGATTATCACCATTGCCTGTAAACCAAATCATTCCATCTCTTACACTCCAGTTCAGCGGCACTTTTTTATCAGCCTCTGCCTGTTTTTTTGCAAGAACTGCTGGTTTCATCTTTGACCGTGCAATAGGATTTTCCACCAGGCCCTGCCATCCTGAAAGATCTTTACCGTTGAACATTGAAACAAACCCTTCCTCCTCAGGCATCGATGCCAGGTATTTGTTGATCTGCTCCTCCTCATAATCACTTTCAGCTCCCTTAAGTTCTGATGCTGCATTTTTCAGTAATTCCTTAACCAGACCACCATATAAACCTGTTGCTGAACCTGCAGATGGAAGGGAAATATTCATAACAGCCCTTGCTGCGACTGAAGAAACAGCATTATCATTCAGGTACCTGCCGACAAAAAATAGCGCAGGATAGCTCTTAATCCTGCCAATTTCTGAAATCAGGTTCCCTTTCTTCTCGTCAGAGTTGGCGTAGGGCATTATTTTTCGATAGAGGAGAAGCTTCTGATCATCAGGGATCTGAGCGATCCTGACCTGTCTGGTATAGCCCTCGAAAGCACGGTCCTCATAGCGGGAGTTACCTGCAGCACATATCTCATAAAGCGAAGATGAAGCAGAATGATCATTCCAGTTGATAAGAGCACTGAAGCATGCTTCCTTCAAATCTGAACTGCCACTCCTGAATTCTTTTGTAACAAGGTCAAGTGCTGCCCTGCCTCCGGATTTTGCAAGAACCGGTACTATTTTGACTTTCAAAGAATTATTATCAGGATCATTATTTATTGTTTTCAACAAGAGCTCTGACCGGTTAGCAGGATCCGGATTTTTAAGTACTGCTACAGATAATGCTGCCTGAAGTTCAGATATTATAACCGGCTCAGAAGCCTTACTGAGAAGGTCAATAATATGTCCCTGATCATTTTGTCCGGCAAGATTCTGAAGAGCATGTACAGCTGCATTCCTTACCTCATTATCACTGGATACAGCAAACTGGGCAACCAGCGGGAAATACTGGTTGTCGCTGTTCCAGGCAATAAGTTCAATTGCACTCTTCTTTGCGATACTGTTACCGTCCTTCAATACGGGAAGAAGCTCAGGAATGGTCTCGTTATCAAGAAGGGTCACCAGGGCTGATTTTGCAGCTTTCTGATCTGACTCATCACCATACTTCATCATAAATTCAATTAGTGATGAAATGGCCTTTTTACCACTTATCCTTGAAATCGCATTTACTGCTTCAGATCTTACATCCGGATCAGCATCTGAGAGAGCTGCAATTACAACCGGAAGTGCAGCTGCATTACCACTGATTCCAAAAAGTGAAATTAATTCAGGTCTTGCATCAGGTGAAGCTTTTGGATAGTAAGCAATCCATCTGTCAACAGCAGCACTACCGGGAATCTGAAGAGATATCATCATTGCAGCCTTTCTGTATTTTTTATCCGGATGAGATGCAGCTTCCTGTAACAGTTTCATTGCATCTATCCCATGAAGCCCGGTATAAATTTCGAGGGCACGTGTCTTATAATGAATATTAGTTTCTGCATTACAAACTGAAAGAATGAGCCTGCAGATCTTATCGCTTTCTTTAATATTACCTTTCCTCCCCGTGACTTCAGCATATGTAAGAAGCGATTCGGTTGAACCCGTGGATTCCCAATTGTAAGATGCTTTTTTTGCAGCCTCTGAAAGGACCTTATTGGCCCGTGCATTGCCACTCATTGCCAGGGCATTATATGCCGCTGCCTTAATATTGACATCATCTGAATTTGCCCATGTAACATACTCATTGACAGCCTTATCTGATCCCAGAGATCCTAGATGAATCATCAGAGCAGAAGCACATGGCACTTGCTGATTCTTCAATGCTTCCGCGAAATAAGTTTCGGCAGATGCAGGATCAGATACTGCAATTACTGCCAGGGCAGGTTCGCATAGATCCTTATCAGTAAGATAAACTTTCATTGCAGCAGCAGACTTTGGTCCTCCGACAACCTGAAGTTGTTTCATAAAAAAGTCCTTTATCCCTGCATCGCTTTTGCCGGTAACATAACTGATGCACAGATCTTCCCATTTTAACTTCTCTGTCTCCTTTCCTTTTTGCGACAGGAATCTTGACATAGTCTCAATGGCAAACCTCTGGGGTGTATCATTTCCCGAACCAGCCGGGACGATATTATCACATATCATTTTCAGACCATTTTCACCTAGTGACAGCATCTCCCCCATCAACCTGTCAGTAAGCTGAAGGTCATTTGCCGGAAATCGGGCAAGAAGGTCCGCTACTTTTGTTTCCAGTGTTCTCCTGTCCTGCGAATTACCTGAGAAAGAAACCATCAGCAGGACAACAGATATGATTATATATTTTTGAATTTTCATTTTTTCTGATTTCAATTATTATTAGAATTAAATCGTCCATGGGCCTCTCATGGGCTGATTGATGAGTCTGTTGGCCCCTTCATCATCAATAAACTGTTGCTTTACAGGATCATACTTCAGATTCCTGCCAAGCCTTAAGGCTATAATACCCAGGTTGACAACTGAGCATGACCTGTGTCCGTTGGCTTCATTAAGGGCAAATTTCTTCCTTGTTCTTACTGACTCGCTAAAGGTATCGATCTGAGGTTCAGGATCCGGAAGTGAGTTTATAAGCTTTTCAATATCGGGAATTGTTGATTTGAATCCCTTGTAAACTTTACCGTTTGGTCCTTCAATATAGGCTGCATTCCTGTCACGGTTTTCGCCATCAAGTATTATCTGGCAGCCATCAGCATAAGTATATGTTATCCTTCGCCATGAACCAACTGCATCATAATGTTGCTGGGGTGCATCTATTTCAACAGTAACAGGACCTGTATCATCCTTGCCCAGCATATACTGTACCGGATCGAGGTAATGTTGTCCCATATCACCAAGGCCACCTCCGTCGTAATCCCAGTAACCTCTGAATTTTGCATGAACCCTTTCAACATTATAAGGCTTATAAGGTGCGGGGCCTAGCCAGAAGTCATAGTCAAGTTCAGGAGGAACGGGCATTGGCTTAAGATTATATTCCCCGCTCCAGTAAAACTTCCAGTCATACCCGGTTATGCCACTTACGGTTACCTTTAATGGCCATCCCAGTACTCCGCTGTCAACAAGTTTCTTAAGAGGCTTCACTGTAGTACCCAGCCCATAAAACTGGTCTTTGAACCTGAACCATGTATTAAGTCTGAACATTCTTCCATGTTTCTGAACTGCCTCTACTACTTTAATTCCTTCACCAATTGTTCTTGTCATTGGTTTTTCGCACCATATATCCTTGCCTGCTTCTGCTGCCATCTTCGAAATAATACCATGCCAGTGAGGAGGTGTGGCAATATGTGCTATATCAATATCAGGCCTTGCCAGTAATTCCCTGAAATCGTGGTATCCTGTTATATTACCTCCAGCCTGGGCAAGAGCCTGCTCAAGATGGTTTTTGTCGACATCGCATACTGCCAGAAGTCTGGTCCCTTCATAACCAATATGACCGCGACCCATGCCGCCGACACCAATTATTCCTTTTGTCAGCTGATCGCTGGGTGGTGTAAATCCTGTTCCTCCAAGAACATGTCGGGGAACTACTGTAAGTGCAAGGGCAGCTATGGTCGATTTTCTGAGAAAATCACGTCTGCCATTATTGTTTTTTTCCATATAAATAGTTTTATGATTGGGTAGATATCTCTAATCAAAAATTAGCTCAGGGCTCAGGGCTCACGCTTTGCAAGCCATAGCTGGACGAAGGACAGCGAAGGCTTGGCTCACGGCTCAGGGATCATGATTCACAGCTTCCGACTTCGGACTCCTGACTTCTGACTTCCAACTGCAATTTGCAAGTTTTAAATGCAAAATACAAATTGAATTCAATAAATAAATTACACAAAAGAACCCCCTTCAGGAGGTTAAAACTTTCTGTGTGAAATATTTACGGTTGAAGGGGGAAACTCGGTTCCGGAGAAATGGGGATAAAAGGGAACGGGAACTCCGGAACAGAAGAAGGATATTTACATTTTTAAATTAAACCTAAAACCGATAAATCCTGCATCTAAAACCAGTCAGAATTAAATTATCGTTATAAAAATAACACCTATTTTCCTTATTTCACTCTGGTTTTTGAATGTTTGTACAGACAGTATGCTTTACTGTATGAAGTGAATATTCTGATGTACAAAAATCATCTTATGGTGCTGTTCTTCACAGAAAAAATGACAAAAATACTACGACAAAAAGCAACTTATTCAGATTCATCCACACTTTTTTGAACCATTCATTTCAAAAGAGTGTCAGGAATCCTACTTAAAACTCCATTGATTTTCAAGCGTCTTTGGATTTATTGTTAAACATTCCTGATACTCATATTATTTCAAAAGATCCAGGCCTTCAATCGCTGAAGTCCCGTTTGGAGTATTCAGTATTGCTTTCTGAAAAAGAACCTTCGCTTCCCGAAGATTATTTAATTTGAAATATGTCCAGGCTAACATTGTAAGACCATCATAATCAAACGGATAAAGATTTACGACTTTTTCAAAATATTTCCTGGCCTCCTCGTAATCACCCCTGCCATAATAGATCAGTCCAAGTCTGTGCATAACAAGTGTGTTATTCGGAGTTATCTCTAATATCTTATCATACTGAGAGATAACTTCTGACCAGCTGCCCACAGCTGCCAGGGGATAAACAAGTCCCAGCCTCGACTCAACTGCATACGGCATCAGAGAAACAGCCCTGCTATAGTAAGCTTTTGATTCAGTGAAATTTCCAATTGAATAATTCAGCCATCCAAGCCTGAGATTCAGTTCATATGACTTTTCATCATAAACATTTTTAAGGGATTCTATTGCTCCAAGATATTCCCCTGTGGCTTCCTGAATATAGCTTTTCTGGAAAGCATCCTTCTTAAGTGCAAAATCCTGTGCATTAACTGATAAAAATGCCACAAAAAACAGCATTGCAGTTTTGATAGTTCTCCTTAAAAGTTCCATGTTATACCTCCTGTAATAATATTATTATAATATTTCAAAGTATTCGGACTGCCTGCAAGCGTTCCATCAGCAGGTATCCATTGCGATGAATGCCAGCTACGGCCTGAACCGATCATTAATGTGAGATTTCTTTTAGCTAAAGGGACCATCATATTAAATGATATTTTCCTTGTTGGAAAGTCGGAACTATTATATACAAACAATCCATTGTTTTCAAGATAATTCTTCATTTCTCCCTCAGTACCACTGAATTCAAACCACACTTTATTCAGCAATGAGAAACCGCCTGTAATTCTTGTCACATAACCTATTGAAGATGAGTACTGATCAACAGGAAATAATGTTGAAAAACCTGCTCCAAAATAAAGATTTGAATTTCCTAAAGGATAAAGAGTAACAGAAAGTCCTGACTGTGCCTGCTTTTGAAAATTAAGTTCAGAAAAACCTCCTTCCGCGCTAATAGCAGTATAGCCAGACATTCTTGTAATTCTGAATCCTGCAGCATATCCTTTATTCTTAACCTGATATTCATTAATGAATGATCTGTTACCTGAATATATAATATTTATAAAAGGATAACCTGTTCCCACAAGATGAAATGACGGGGAAAAAATCCATCCGCTTGAAGTAAAAAAATTAACAGAGCCGTAATATTGATTCTGGATTACGCGTTGCACCTGCATATCAGCAACTGTAATACCATCATAATAATAGAGAAAATTATCCTTAATAAGATTTGTAAAGGCGTGCGAGTACATGACATTTTTACCCAGGATATGGGAGGCATAAATGGCGTTGTTTATAAAATACCTGGTTATAACCTGGCTTCCTGGTTCAGAATTGGGGAAGTAAAAACCAGGATTGGCAATAATATCACCTGATTTGCTGTCACTAAAAAAATACTCAGCAGTAATACTGTTGCGCTTAAACCGGCTCTCCTCTTCAATTCTCTTTTTTTCTGAAGGTAGCATACCTGATAGTACCATCCAGGCCTGCATACTTCTTCCGTACAGAAATGATGACCAGAAAAGATATGCAGCAGCTACATTATCACCCTGGTTGAACTCAAGTGCTTTTTTAAAGTGTTTCGCGGATGCTGCGTAGTTTTGCTTTTCATAATATGCTATCCCAAGTCTCATCCGCATATAGTAATAATCATGTCCTTCAGCAAGAGCTTCATTCCCTTGATGAATAAGTGCCTTCCAGTCCTTATTCAGATAAAGGCTATAGGTTATGCTGTCGGAATACCTGAAGCTTCCTGGAGACTGCCCGGCAAGAATTAATGGCAGCAGAAGAGCTGTTATTGATATTATTGCTTTTTGCATTTCAAAGAAGTGATATTTTCTCCTCCCCTAGTGATATCAATACCGGAGATCCCAATTTCATCAATCTCGATAACGAACGATAATTCTTCAATTACCTTCCCTGAAAAATAATTTGTTGCACTGGAAAGCAATCTTATCTTAGTTGCAAAGACCTCATTATCAATATAATCATATCTTATAGTATATTTAGATCTTAAAAACTTGAAGAATGGTGCTGCAAAATCCTGCAGGTAAAGGAGTGAATTTTTAATTGTCAGGTTAAGAGGATAGCTGTCGGTTACTTCAATATTTCTGTAAAACCCGAACTGTATCCTGAATGCAGCCAGAAAGAAGTAATAAAGCATGGTGTTTTTGGGTCCCTCATAATGACTGAACAGAAAAAGGTCTCCATCATTTGAAAACCAGGCCCTGGCTCCGGAATCACCTTCAAGATACAGCCTGTTATATTCATTTGCATTTACAACCCATTTCTCACTAATATCCTTCCTGTCAAGTCCTGCCTCAAAATATAATGTTCTGCCTGGAAAAAAGTCAAATGCTTTTGACAGCAGCTCATTCTTTTCAATATTTGAAATTTTTTGACCTTCTGAAGGAGTTACAAAATTTTTTAATTCAAATCCGGGTTCCTTATGATTGATAAAATAACTTAACGGGTAACTTATTGTCTTAGATCCTATCATGGGGGAGGACTGCATCTGGAAATGGAGGTGAGGAAACGGTGATCTTCCTGAATTTCCGCATTTCCCGATAATATCACCCTGCCTGACCCTGTCACCTGGTTTTACGTTAATCGAACTTTTCTTTAGATGGCTCAGTGATGAAAAGAGGTAATTATTATGACGGATGATTACTGTATTCCCCCAGTTATTTTTAATATTCACAGAGCCAATCCGGTTATCATCAATATTATCAATAACAGTCTCGATATAGCCATCTGCCGGAGCGAGAACCGGTTTATTAAAACAAAAGTAATCTTCGGGCAAATCTCCTTTACCAGAGAACTGTTTACCATTATTGTCGCAAATATTAAAATCCAGTGCATGTTTCCATTCACCCTTATGAGTATGTGTGCCGTCATATCCCTGAGATACTGTCCATTCACCGAAGAAAGGAAGCTTAACAGGAATCATATCATGCCTGAAACGCTTGATATCATTTTCAAAGGAATAGAGATTTTTTTCAGGTGAATTTTGCTGGATAACTACTTCTGATAATTTAATATGAGGTTTGACCCTGAATTTAAGAGCATACAGGAATAGCAGAACAACAAGGTTGAAAGGCAGTGCAAACAATGGCAGACCAATTTGCACAAACACCATGGAGAGGCTCAGTGTAAGCAATGCCACAATAGGGATAATCAGAATTGCCCACATATATGTACGATAGGATGGTACCAGGAAGAAACCACCAATGGCCACTGATGTCAGAATATAATTAAACCCGATATAACTGTAATTCATTTCAGAGATATCAGCTCCGACAAACTTATAAAAGAAATAAGCGGTGAAGAATCCCAGAATTGAAAGTGAGAAAGAGATCCTTGAAAAGTAAAGTAATCCTGCAGAAATAACTATCCCTGAAAGAACATTATATTGAAACAGGATAGCTCCAAGCGAAATAAAATAGATCTTAAGAGGTCTTAATATTTCAAGGGAATTCCACCATTCGTAGATAGCAATAATTGGTTGTCCTCCTATAGTATAAAGCTCATTAAGTGTAAATATACCCCGCTCGCTGATTCCTAGAAATTCCATATTCCTGGTTGCAAGAGTAACTGTCCATGCACCCAGAAGAAATGGGATACTCAGGTAAGGAAGTCCGTATTTCCCTATTACTCCCTGCAGGGATATAGCAATAAAGAGAGTCATTACTGATGCGAGTGCTACCACAACAAGGAGTATTAATCCCGGGGAAAAGAAAATTCCTATGCATAATCCCACCAGGAGGCTGTTAAATCCATACACACCTTTCCTGATTATACGCTGATCGTAACCCATCATAATTCCTGCAAGGTTTGTAATGATAACGGAAAGCAGTCCAGCCATACCTGTATAGATATCAGCGAATGAAACCAACAGAAGAATAACTGCAAATACTTTGTTATCAGAGAAAAAAATCTGGGAATAGCTGTTAAGAACACCTACAAAGTAGTCCCTGAATACTGCCTTCTTTATCATAAACTAACTGAATACTACAATTATGTCATTTGAGGTGCTCAGGAATATTTTCGGAACCTCTTATTGATTCGAGGTTTTCCGCTTCTCTTATTATGTGAGTATTCCCATCCGTACCTATCATTACAACTCTGGGCCGGTAAGTAATGAACTGCATCCATTGCGTCATATTGTACGCTCCCACCCTTTTAATGACAAAATTATCACCTTTCTTTAAAAGAGGAAAAGCTACCGCATCTCTGATAACATCAATATTCATACACAGTGGTCCGTAAATAGTCGTTTCTTCCAGATGATCAGATGTTGATTTTACAGGATGAATTTCATGCTCATACCAGAATGAAGTAAAAAGTATATTTACACCTGCGTCAACTATTGTCGATCTTCTTCCGTCTGAAAGACGTTTGTTGGCTATCACGGTCCCTATCAGAGAGCCGGCATCATCAATAAGAGCCCTGCCGGTTTCAAGAATCAGCAAAGGTAATTTCGAAGGATTTATATCTGAATTAATCAGGGCACTGGTGATTGCCTCAGCATATTCATCAAAACCAGGAACAATATCACGACCCTGGTAATATGCTCCTTTAAGAGTATTCCGTGAAGCAAATCCACCACCAATATCAATATAATTTAAAGATTTGTTGTGTTTCTTCTCAGTCCGGTGAGCCAGATCAGCCAGTTTTTTCATTGCGGTACGGTATGCCTCCACTGAAATCATATAAGTACCAATATGGGTATGCAAACCTGCCAGTTCCAGTTTTTCGTCCATCATTATCCTGTTTATTGCATCCCAGGCCTCACCATTTTCATAATTGAATCCGAACCTGTCCCACATCGGATAAATTCCTGTATCCATATTTACCCTGATTGCCACTTTTGCCTTTTTGTCTGTTTTCCTTGTAATTTCCATCAGGGAATACAATTCATCAAAATGATCTATATGAATGAATGAATTGTTATCAATGGCCCTGATCAGGTCTTTCTCATCTTTATAAGGACCGTTGAATATTATCTGTGATCCGCTGACTTTATTATTCAGGGCCTTTTCATACTCATACCCTGAAACAACTTCTGCCCATGAACCTTCCTGATGAAATACCCTGCAAACTGCATCGAGGTAGTTTGTCTTGTAAGACCATGCAAACTGAATCCTGGGATACCTGGTCCTGAAAGCACGGACAGCATCTGCATAGGTCTCTCTGATTGTCTTCTCTGAAATAACAAAAATTGGAGAACCGTACTTTTCAACTAATTCTGCTACAGGCACGCCATCAATGTGAGTTACTGCTTCTGCCTGCACGCTCATTCCGAACTTGGAAGGGATTCCTGCCCGTATTTTTTTAATATAAGGTCTTTCGAATGATTTTTTCATTTTGCTGTAGTTTAATTATAATATTCCTGTCATCGACAGCTTTTCAAACTCATTTATATCTGTAATCAGATCATATGAATACCGTATAAACATTATGCCTTTCCTGTATTCCTGAAATGGCTGTACTTCTTCACCGAGGGCAAGTTTTACAAGTGCTTCCGGAAGATTTTGACCGGCACCGACAGCAAGGTAAACCCAGGCTGGAATTCTTGGATTAATCTCGATTAGATAGAATTCGTTTTCCTCAGACTTTATCAGCTCGAGCTCCATTCCGCCCCTCCATCTGGTAGCCCTGATAAGATCACGGGTAAGCTTTAGCATCTTATCATCATCAAGGGTTATTCCTGACCAGGCTTTGCCTTTGTCGGTTATATAGAGTTTTCGCATTGGAACAGCTCCGATAGTATTTCCTTTTCCGTCACCAACTGCAACAACGTTCACCTCCGTTCCTCTGATAAACTCCTGAACTATAACAGGTAAGCCCCATTTGGATGAAATCCTGTTGTAGTATATTGCTGCCTGTTCATAGTTGTGTGCAATATAGGCATCATAAAACTTACCCTTTATAACAACCGGGAAATCAAACTCTTCCTTAATATCTCTTAATTCTGAAAGAGATGCAACAGGTCTGCCTGCCGGAACATTAATACTGTATTTCTTTCCGAATTGAGGCAGATTTGCCTTATTACGTTCATCAAACTGGCTCATCTCCGGAAGAAAGGTATGAATGCCATTATCAAATAACATCTCTCTCGACTTCATAAAAGCCAGGAGTTCAGCATCGAAGTTAGGGATAAGAACATCAATTTTTTCAATTGAATTAATTTCCATTATCCTTTTAATAAGTTTATCAGCACCTTCGGAAGGATAAGGAATCTGGTATGTCTTATCAACAAGGTCATGCATATAAATCCCCGGTTCAAGGTTCTCATAAGCAAGTCCTATTATCCTGACTTCAAATTCTGAGGAATCACGTAATGCTCTTATAACCGGAATACCCGGACCAGGATTGTCAGTATTGTTCAGGCCTGTTACTGCAACCGTTAGTTTATTCTTCATCTTCAATGAGTTTAAACTGCTTCAACATACCCAAAAAATCATAATAGTACTTTTCAAAATCATCCCGCGCTACGTCATAATTTTCAGTTATAGCATCGGCAATTTCCTCACTGGTCATTTTTTCCCTGAGCATATTTATTATCTCAAGACCCTGTTCATTCAATGAATATGATTCGCCTCCGGTAGGATCGAACAGGAAACCGGATTCGCTTACAGCGATATTTCTTTTTAGCTTCATAACTATCAGATTAATTAATAATTAACAATTCGATATCAGGACAAGTTGAATCTTCAATCCGGATATTAATAGAATAAAGTAATATATTTCTCTCAATCATCTATACCAGAAAATATTTCTGGCATAGATAGGAGATTATTATGAAGAATAAATGAATTTTTATTTTCTGAGGC
>CAYLYN010000065.1:0-21036 GCA_964387565.1 uncultured Rikenellaceae bacterium
AATACATTTATTACAACGGCAGTCATACCGGTTCAATGCAGCTCTGGAGAATGAAACCGGACGGTAAGGGTAGGGAACAGCTTACAAAAGACAATTACAACAACTGGTTTCCTCATGTATCACCCGATGGTAAATGGATAGCTTTTATATCATTCCCAAATACAGTTGCCCCGAACGATCACCCTTCATATAAGCGTGTTATGCTCAGACTTATGCCTGCATCAGGAGGCGAACCAAAGGTAATAGCTTATCTCTATGGAGGTCAGGGTACTATTAATGTCCCTTCATGGTCACCTGACAGTAAGTCAATTGCTTTTGTCAGTAATTCAGGGAGGTAGAAGCAGGTGATCGGATCCCGGTAGCTATCGGGACGGCAATCGGTAATCGGTGATCGGTAATCGGTAAAAAATTACCGGTTACCGGATACCGAATACTGATAAACTATTATAATATCAACTTTGTTGTATCCTTGAAAGCCTCTCACACAGATCTGCCAGACCCTCAGCCGTATCACCCCCTGGTTGCTCAATGGTGGTCCAGCCATGATATCCAATGTCATCAAGAGCTTTCATAACAGCGGTCCAGTTAACATCACCTTCAAGCAGTTTAACTCCAAAACCGGCCCTTTTACCCTTTTCATCAGCCAGTTTTCTGCTGAATTCCTTGATATGAACCCTGACTATGCGCTTGCTCAGGATCTTAATCCACTGTTCCGGCCAGCCATAGTTGAGAATATTTCCACAATCGAAATAGAAGCCAACTGAGGGGCTCCTGAACTGATCTACATAGGTTGCAGCTTCCATAGGACTTAACAGGAAACTGTTCCAGACATTCTCTATTCCGATCCTGACCTGAAGCTTTTCAGCTAAGGGAAGTGCCTTCTTTATTTCCTCTGTACTCCGCAACCAGCATTCATCATAAGTCACATTCTCAGTAACACGACCCGGAACAAGCAAAACAGCATCTGTTCCGTATGCACTGGCATCCTGAAGTGTTAATTTTAGTGCGGTAAGTCCCTGTTCTCTTATTTCCGGGTCAGGATCAGAGAGCAGGTACTTCCAGTGAAGCTCACCACATACACTTAAAACAGGCAATCCTGTCACTTCGCTTGCTTTAAGTACCTCAGCCCTGTTAAGGTGACTCATGACTTCAACGCCGTCAAATCCTGCATCTTTGGCAAATTTAAATTTCTCCATGATTGTTTTGCCAAAACCAATACTTCCCCACATTATACCTTTCTTTAGTTCCCTTGATGCCGGCCTGATAACACTGGAGAAACCCGGAAGTGTGCCTGCTGCAATAACAGCAGATGCCATTGCCGTGCTCTTTGTAAATTCCCTTCTGTTCATATATAAGTGTATTAATTTTTTAGATCATGAGTCTTGCTCCCCGGTTACTACACGCTTGGCGCAACTCCTATTACAGGGATAACCTCTGGAATAGGTGGTACTACGGGACCCATTGCATAAGTTTTTGGCCCAAGATATAGATCTGAGTTCATCACTTCCTCCCAGGTAACATCTTTACCTGAATATGCTGACATTCTGCCCATGATAGTAATAAGAGTGGAATTGACCTGGGCTACTGCATCAGAAAGATAGTTACCTGTACGTATTGCAGTAACAAGGTTGATATGCTCCTGTACAAACGGATCTTTTACCTTCCACGTCAGATCAGTAGCGCCCTCCTCAGGATAAGGATATTTCCAGACCTCTTCACCCTTCAGGTTATAGATTGTCCCTTTTGCATTGGCAAATCCCTCTGAACCTGTTATGAGCTGGTGGGTCATATTACTGCAACCTGTGATCTGCCTTGCAGCACAATGAGTCTGCATTCCGTTATCATAAACATATTCTATGCTGAAGAAATCATACTGGTCACCGGTTACCCTGCGCTGACGGCCTCCCCATCCTATTGCCTTTACCGGGTTTTTCCCTATATACCAGTTCATTACATCTATCTCATGAATGAATTGTTCAGTAATATGATCGCCTGAGAGCCAGCAGAAATTCGCCCAGTTACGGAGCATATATTCCATATCAGACATCCCGGGCTGTCTTTTAATAACCCATAATGATCCTCCGTTACGAATTATATGAGCACTCACTATATCACCAATTGCTCCATTCGCGACCCTCCTCTGGGTTTCCATAAAATCTTTCTGAACCCTCCTGATAGTGCCGCTAACCATACAAAGTTCCTTTTGCTTTGCTCTTTCGGCTGAAACCAGAACAGATCGTGCTCCGACAGGATCGACAGCACAGGGCTTCTCCATAAAAATATGTTTGCCGGCTTTTACAGCCGCCTCTACATGTGCAGGACGAAAATGTGGTGGTGTGGTAAGCAATACTATATCCACTCCTGAATCAATGACCTTTTCAAAGGCATCAAAGCCAAGAAAACATTTTTCATCCGCAATTTCAACATTTCTTTGTGTCTTAAGCTCTGTCCTGCACTTATCAAGCCTGTCCTGAAATACATCTCCAAGTGCTGTGATCTGCAGGTTGGGACCTGCATCAAGAAAATTAATAGCGGCACCGGTGCCTCTACCCCCGCAGCCTATAAGTCCGGCTTTGAGCAGTTTGCCATCAGGAGCCTCATTAAGAAGAGTCGGAAGCTTTATCTCTTCCCTCTTCGTACCTGAATTTGAACAGGAATTCAGTAAACCTGCTGCTCCAATAGTGCCAACGGTTGCCATCGCAGTATTCGAAATGAAACTGCGACGACTGAGATCTTTCTTATTTTCCATTTTTGTAATGTATAATTAGGTGTCATAAAGCTCTTCAACTCTTAAAAATAGGCAAAAGAGTTTGATTTTGGGAATTATTACTGTTTTTTTACATCATTTAATTGCACTTTGAGGAAATTTATTTAAATTAAATCTGCTGAAGTGAAATTTGTAAATAAATAGTTTTGATGCGTCGGTTCTGTTATCAGTTTATATCAGTTATCATATTCGGCATTTTGTATATCTACACAGCCATTGGAGTATTGATAACTCTCCTGTTTACATTTTTGCATCTGAAAAGACCAATAGATATTATTTCTCAGATATGGGCTAAATCAGTCTTGCTGATCATCGGAAAGAAGTTCAGACTTACCGGGCTCAATAACATCGAAAAAGGATCAAAGTATATACTGCTGGCTAATCACAGCAGCCTCTTTGACATTGTCGCAATAATGTCAATCTATCCGGGGATAACATGGTTCGGACATGAACGGCTTCTGAAAATCCCCCTCTTCGGTAAATTACTAAAGCTGAATGGATATATTGCATTCAGGGAGCCAAACTACAGCAACACAAAGAGTATGATAAAACAACTGGTTATGAGTGCCAGGGACCATACAGTGGCTATTTTCCCGGAAGGTACCAGAACACTTGACGGCCGGATAAATGAATTTTACAGAGGATTTATTTACCTTCTCCGTAATACTGATGCAGACATCCTTCCGGTAACACTAAACGGTTTCTATGAACTTAAGCCTAAAAACAGGTCGTACATTAATTTCGCTGCCAGGCTTGAAATAATCATTCATAAGCCGATAAGGAGAACTGAACTGATTGACAAAACTGACATAGGTATAATAGAAACAGTTAAGGCTGTTATCGAATCAGCCTACAGAGGAAATAATTCTGATTATTCCCGGCAAACAAAACAGGCATCATAAAACTTATAATCACCATTAATGAAAACAGTAAAAAAGAAGTGGGTATTTATAATCAACCCGGTTGCCGGAAATGGAGCAGCCAAATTATTGATCCCCCGGCTGGAGAATATCCTCACGCTCAAAATGATTGATGCTGAAATTGTATTTACCGAAAAACCCGGACATGCATCAGAATTGTCTGCATACTATTATAATAAAGGATTTAATTACATTATCGGCGTTGGGGGCGATGGTACACTCAATTAGATCGCAAAGCCTCTGATTAATAAAGAAAATATAACCCTCGGTATTGTCCCTGCAGGAACTGGTAACGATTTCATCCAGATACTGGGATTCCCAAACAGGTTTGATGATGATGCCTGGGAAGCATTTTTCAAAACTGAAGAAAAGATGATGGATGCAGGTACCTGTAATGGTATTATCTTTCTCAATGGAATGGGACTTGGATTTGATGCAGAAGTTGCAGCTGAGAACTACTCAGAATCGGGTGAAGTGAAGAAAGGGGGAAGTAACAAATACATATGGCATATAATCAAGACATTATTGTTTTTCAGGGAAAAAAAGATGACTGTTTTAAACGGAACCGAAAAGAAAGAAACAGATTGCTTCATCAACACCATTGCAAACGGAAGAAGGTTTGCAGGAGGATTTTTTCTAACACCACGTGCAATTGCAGATGATGGTCTTCTTGATATTTGCATGATAAAAAAATTATCTCTCTCAGAAAGGTTGAATATACTGCTGAAGGTTCCGAAAGGATCACACATTTCCGACAGGAGAGTAAATTATTACCAGACCCCTGATATAAAACTGGAATTTCGGGAAGAGGTGCCGTTCCATGTTGACGGAGAGCTATATTATTCCAGTGAATTCGATGTAAAGATTTTACCGGGGGCGTTAAAAGTGATTTATAATCCTGATGGAAACAACTATTTCGGCAAATAGATACAGCTATACAGTTTTCTTCGACCTCGATAAGACCATATTTCCAAAGGTCAGTGGCAGGGAAGTTGCTTATCTTGCAGTAAGAAATGGACTTATTAAGCCATTGGTTCTTTCAATGATATTAGTTAACTATATCCTTTATAAAATCAGCCTGCTCACCCCCCGGCAAATGGCGGAAAAAATTATCATGTGGACGAAGAATATTCCCTGTTCCACTTTCAATGAATTATGTACTGAAGCAACTGACGTACGGCTCATCCCTTCCATTTACAAAGATGCATTGAATGAGATTGCATATCATCGTGCCAGAAATGCCAGGATGGTCATCCTTTCCGCTTCAGTTAAGCAGGTTTGTGAAAAGATAGCGGAAGAAACCGGATTTGATGATATCATCTGTACCGAAATTGAACTCAAAGATAAGCTCCTGACAGGCAAAACATCCGGAAGGCTCTGTTTCGGCGAGGAGAAAGAAAGAAGACTCAGGGATTACTGTTATGAAAATAACATAATTATCTCTGAGTCTTTCTATTATGGCGATTCAACATCTGATATCCCGGTTTTTGTCCGGGTAGGATCACCGGTATGTGTAAATCCAGGCTTCAGGCTTAAAAAAATTGCACAAAGGAATGGCTGGCAAATCCGTGAATGGTCAGCCTAGTTAACCTCAAGTTCCTTCAATGCAGGTAATCGGGGAAATTTTGCATGCGGCTCTGTCTGATACCATACACAAGTTGATGCAATATCTGATTTTTGAGGCAGATACCTCCCTGCCTGGCGCCATCCAAGATCCTGTATTGTAACTTTCAGATCGCTTTCAAATCTTACAGGATCAAGGATATGCCACCTGTATAGTCCAAAGCGCTGTTGCGACTTGTAGGTACCGTCAGGCCGAATGACCTGGTGAAGGCCGCTGTAAGGGGTGCAGAATTCAGTATATTTCCCTTCGCGGTCGAAATTATATGATCCGCAAAAATAATCTTCAGTGCCTGTGCCGCAAATTGTCGGGAACTGCTTATCGCCATCAAGGAAGAATTTGATCTCCCCTTCTCCCCACCAGCCATTATTATTTACTCCCCATGCAAGATATACACCAACATAATGACCTTTGCCTTTCACACCGTCAATAATCGTATAATCTGATGTTTCATTTGTATTCTGACGTCTCCACTGAACATGCAGGTAGCCGGCATCAGCCGGGACATCAGTAAGTGTATAATCGATCTGGTAATATAGTGTCATGGGATCGGTATCGTTAATGTTCTCCATGGTTATTTTGCATTTCTTGCGGAAAGGCATTACCCAGTATGAGTTGAATGCACTTCCAGGATTAACACAGATGGCAGATGAAACAAGTGGTGCATAAACATTCCATCCCATACCAAAAAAATCACCTATAGGACACTCCACAGATGGTTCTGTCTCTCCATCCCAGTAAATGCGGATTATTGAAAACCTCCAGTTGCCGGTAGGTGTCATCCATATATGCTGAATTGCTCCTGGACCGTCAATTTCAGCCATGGTAAAAGTCTCTCCGGGCTTTATCCTTACATATGGATTTACCTTCCATCCCTTGCCCAGATCCCTCGCTGCCCAGGCAGCATTAGCAGTATTCGGTTTATCCTTATCGGCCGGATCAGCCATGCCGCCTTTTCCTTTTTCACCCGTGAAGTTCTCGGGGCTGATTGACCTTGTTTTGGCATCGGACAACCTGTAAAGGTTTCCCATGTTCATTTCCAGACCATTAAATTTCGACTGAGCCGTTAAGAGTAACGGTAACAATAAGAACATTAATCCTGATGATAAAAGCTTTTTCATATTGAATAATTTTAAAGAATTACATAAAAATTTATTAAAACTAAGAAATTATACAACACAAAAAAAGGGGCTTAAAGAGCCCCTTATGTACAATGAATCTAAAATGTCTAAAAGATGTACCTGATTGAGATAGCCCCGCTGGCCGGCTTAAATCCCTCATTACCAATTATATTGAAATAAGGATTCCAGTCAAGTCCGATGTTTATAGGTGCTTCCGTAAAACTATATTCAATGCCTATTACTCCGTCAGGACCAAGAACAAAATCATGAACATCAGCTTCATCATATGAACCTACATGTGCACCGAAACCAAAATACCACCTCAGGTTATCCACATCAAACGCATTATTGTGATACTCATATAAACCTGTCACATTAAAACCATGCTGATAAGCATACAAAAATCCTTCAAATGCATTTTTCTGGCTTACAAAATGCTTTACTGTAAGCCCCCAGGCTGTTCCTCCTCTCAGTCCAAGACCGGTTTTATAATCCTGGGCATTAACTGCTATTACCATTGCTGAAAATAGAATAAATGTAAATAGTAACCTTCTCATTTTATTTATATTTTAATTAAGCTGCAAATTTACAAAAAATCACAGAATATTAAACAGTCCAGGCACCTTGTCAATTCACATTTGCAATATTTTAATATTTTGTTAGTTTTGAGACGGCAATTGTCAATCCTTAATCATACTTGCTAAAAATATATCGCCATGAAAAACATTATTATTCTGATTATTACAATTATGATGATTAATTCGTGCAACAATTCTTCAGACAAAAAGATAGTATATCCCGTATCGAAAAAAGGGGATGTTGTTGATGACTATTTCGGAACAAAAGTCCCTGATCCATACCGTTGGATGGAGGATGACAGGTCGGATGAAACAGCTTTATGGGTTGCCGAACAGAACAAAGTGACTTTCGGGTATCTTGAGACAATTCCTTACCGGCAGGAAATAAAGAATCGCCTGGAAAAAATGTGGAATTACGAGAAATTTTCTTCGCCATACAAGAAGGGAGAATACACCTATTATTCACGCAACGACGGGTTGCAGAACCAGTATGTTCTTTACAGGCAAAAGGATAATGAAGAACCGGAAGTCTTTCTGGACCCCAATAAGTTCTCTGCTGACGGAACCACATCTCTGGGCGAGATTGAGTTCAGCAAAGACGGAAGTATTGTATCCTACTCTATCTCTGAAGGAGGATCTGACTGGAGGAAAGTAATTGTAATGGATACAAGAACCAGAGAAATAATAGGAGACACCATTATTGATGTTAAATTCAGTGGTCTCTCCTGGCAGGGCAATGAAGGTTTTTATTACTCCAGCTATGATAAACCTGAAGGATCAGAGCTTACTGCGAAAACTGACCATCATAAACTGTATTTTCATAAGCTCGGTACACCCCAGAGTGATGATAAGGTGGTGTTTGGAGCTGATGTCAAACGAAGGTATGTAGGAGGAAGTGTAACGGAGGATGGACGGTTTCTTGTAGTAACAGCCGCAATTTCAACTACCGGTAATGAGCTTTATATAAAAGACTTAACAAAAAAGAACAGTGAGTTTATAACTGTCGTAGGAAACTTTGATAATGACCACACCGTTATCGATAACGAAGGAACCACCTTGTTCATAATGACCAATTTCAATGCTCCCAATACAAAAATCGTTACAGTGGATGCATCAGACCCGGGAACACAAAACTGGAAAGATCTTATACCTGAAACTGAGAATGTTCTTGTTCCCTCAACCGGAGCAGGCTTCATCTTTGCGGAATATATGGTAGATGCTATATCAAAAGTGCTGCAATATGATATGAAAGGAAAACTGGTAAGGGAGATACCCTTGCCGGGTGAAGGAACGGCTTCGGGATTCGGAGCTAGAAAGATAGACAGGGAGGTTTATTATTCCTTTACAAATTATATCACACCTCAGACAATATACAGGCTCGATCCCGAAACAGGAGCTTCAGAAGTCTTTAAAAAACCTGCAGTCGGTTTCAGCAGTGATGATTTTGAATCAAAACAGGTCTTCTACAAAAATGTAATTGACGGGACTCGTATACCAATGATTATAACCTGTAAAAAAGGTACTGAACTAAATGGTAAGAATCCGACAATCTTATATGGTTACGGAGGATTCAATATCAGCCAGACACCTTCATTCAGCCCTGCAAATGCAGTATGGCTTGAAATGGGAGGAGTATATGCCGTTGCTAATATAAGAGGGGGTGGTGAATATGGAGAAAAATGGCATCTTGCAGGGACAAAGATGAATAAGCAGAATGTTTTTGATGATTTCTATTCCGCTGCTGGATGGCTTATTGGTGAAAATTATACATCACCAGACTATCTTGCAATAAGAGGTGGGTCTAACGGAGGTCTTCTGGTAGGAGCTGTTATGACTCAGCATCCCGAAAGCTTTAAGGTTGCCCTGCCAGCAGTAGGCGTAATGGATATGCTAAGGTACCATAAGTTTACTGCAGGTGCAGGTTGGGCCTATGATTATGGCACATCAGAAGACAGCAGGGAGATGTTTGATTATATCTATAAATATTCACCGGTACAAAATGTGAAAGCCGGCGTCAGATACCCTGCTACTCTTGTCACAACCGGCGACCACGATGACAGGGTTGTACCTGCCCATTCATTCAAGTTTGCTGCTAACCTGCAGGAAAAACAGGCTGGCAACAACCCGGTACTTATAAGGATCGAAACTAAAGCCGGTCATGGTGCAGGAACACCTGTAAGCAAGACAATAGAACAGTATGCCGATATTTACGGTTTCACTCTCTGGAATATGGGAATCAAAAAGCTGAATTAATCTGAAATGAGGGTAAAATTCACCATTCCCCATAACCTGGTAATTGTATTCAGTATTGTAATATTTGCAGCCATCCTTACATGGATAGTTCCGGGCGGCAGATATGAAAGAGAGACCGTAAGCGTCAATGGAGTAGAAAGAAGCGTAATTGTCTATGGTTCTTTTAAATACGTCGACAGCCAGCCCCAGACCTGGCAGATATTTTCCGCATTTTATAAAGGCTTCATTAATATGTCGCATATCATCGTTTTTGTACTGATGATAGGCGGGGCATTCTGGATAATGAATGATACCAGGGCAATTGATGTCGGGATTTTCTCCTTCCTTGGATTTACAAGGAATATGGAAAGGTATAAACCTGTCAGGTTCCTTGGTGTAAACAATATCATTATTACATTCATAATGGTCCTGTTCAGTTTTTTCGGTGCAATATTCGGAATGTCAGAAGAGACAATTGCCTTTGCTGTGATTTTTGTTCCGCTTTCAATATCCATGGGCTATGACTCACTTGTAGGTGTGGCACTGTGTTATTTTGCTGCTCATATAGGATTTGCCGGAGCTATTCTGAATCCTTTTACTGTGGGAATTGCCCAGGGACTTGCAAGCGTACCTATGTTTACGGGAATCGAATACCGGATTGTTGCATGGATAATTATTACAATAGCAGGTATTGCTGCTGTCATCTGGTACGCAGCAAGGATAAAAAAAGATCCCAAAAAGAGCCCGATGTATGAAGCCGATTCCTGGTGGAGGGAAAAAGGCAGCTCGCATATCGAAGAGATCAGGTATCATACACCTCTTTCGGCATGGATTACAGCTCTGTTGACAGGAATAGTGCTTATAATGTTTGCAGTTAAGCATCCTGTAACAACAATGAAGGTCGGATTATCAGAAATATCTGCTCCGCTGCTGCCGGTTTTTGCCGTGCTCTTTTTCATTACAAGCATAATCACTCTGCGGAAATCAGTTCATTTTTTTGTGCTTAACATCCTTGCTTTTACAATGATATACCTTGTAACAGGAGTACTCGGATTTGACTGGTACATCATGGAGATAGCTGCGTTGTTTCTTGCCATGGGAATTGTCACCGGATTTGCTGCAGCCCGTAAACCGGGGGAGATAACAAAACTCTTTATTGAAGGAGTGAAAGATATTGTATCAGCCTCACTGGTTGTCGGATTTGCAGGAGGGATAATTGCAATCCTCACCGACGGCCAGATTATTGATACCGTTCTTCATTCACTCTCGGGTGCACTAAGCGGTGCCGGGAAAATCTCAGCAATCACAATAATGTACGGATTCCAGTCACTGCTGAACCTTGTTATAACATCAGGATCAGCCAAGGCAGCTCTGACGATCCCTATCATGGCAGAGTTTTCTGACATTGTAGGTTTATCACGACAGGCAACAATTGTAGCTTTTCAGTTCGGAGCCGGTTTCACTGATATGATCGCACCAACATCAGGAGTTCTGATAGGTGTGCTCGGTATGGCAAGAATACCTTATGTAAAATGGCTTAAATGGGTCTTGCCTATTCTTATTATTCTGGTTCTGATTGGATTCCTGTTGTTAATACCAACTGTAACAATGCAACTTAACGGATTCTGATAACAAGTGATCTTCTAAAATCCGGTAATACAATGGAAGTTCCTTCGGGTTTAACTTCCGACCACTTATCCTGCCAGGGATCGTAAACCACAACATTATTCAACTGTCCGTCAATCCCGGCTTTAGCAATATCCAGATTCTGCCCTGAGATCAGCTCCGGAGCCTGGCCATCTCTTAGTTCAGTCTGCCATGTATTGCTTTTATCCCTCAGCCAGATAAGCTTTGTTTTATTCCCGTTTAGTGTATAGATTCTGAATCGTTCTGATTCGGAGAAGGCTGATCTGAAATTTTCAGTTACGGGATCTAAACCATCAATAACTTTGCTCAGTCTGCCGAAATGATGCCAGAGATGATTCTTATCAACATAAGATTCCCAGTGCCAGCTCATACCCGATCCTGCCGATCCACTGAAAAAAGGGGCAAAAAGAATATCATGTAAAAGGATGCCAGCGGTATCAACTGCGTAAAATTTACTCGGACCGCTGTGCCTGGGTTCGACAGCTCCGGTTTCAGCCAGCAGAACCGGCTTGCCGGTATTATAAGATTTAATCTCTTCAACAGCCGATGAACAAATTATATCCATTGGGGCATGGCATACCTCCATCCTTGCGCCGAGATCGAGGTACCTGTGGACCTGGGCCACTTCATTTCCATGCATTTGCATAAGTCTTTTATAATCAGCTCTTACCCCGTCATGATCGAAACTTCCAAAGCTCTGCATAACAAGATTATGCGGGAAACGTTTTTTTACCTCATCAAGCATCTGCTGATTCCATTCAAAAAATATTTCATCTTCAGGACCCTTCATGGCATTCATTTCATTCCATAACTCCCAGCCAAAGAAGAGAGTATCATTTCCATATCTTTTCTTATAAAAATCGACCTTCCTGAGGAAGAGCTCTTTGCCTTCATCTGAAGTCAGATACTGCCGGATGCTGTCAAGCGGTCCTCCGTTTGATGTATGATAAACAGACTTATTTGCCCATGACTGGTTGTTTTCCTGCAGAGTCAGGCTGCGAAAATGTTCCAGTGTCATTTTAATTCTTAAACCATTCTCCCGTGCCATTTCGACAAAGCGGTCAATTCTCTTTATCTTTTCTTCACTGTATTCACCTGCCCTTTTGTCCTCTATATCCCAGAATGACTGACTAAGCCAGACACGTACATAGTTACCTCCGTTTGATGAAAGAGCCTTCATCCATAGCTCTATTTCATAAAGGGATGAATCAGGATTATTCCGGAATTTCCCGCTTGGATTGATCATATTGATACCTACAGGAATATAGGAAGAACCATCGGAGTATGCGAAGTAAGAAGGATTTACCTTACTTACCTCAATATAACCTTTCGATCCTGCCGGAAGCTGGCTGGTATTTTGCATGCTGCAGCCTGTTAATGCAATCAACAGCAATAGAAAACTAAGAGATTGTGTTACCGGTTTCATAAGCAGGATTTTTTGAAATTTAATACACAATTCCAAATCTAAAGAAAATTATTAGATATATCTCTGTGTCTCTCTGTGCAATCTCTGTGTCTCTCTGTGAAAGTTCCTATCACTATCACAAAAAAAAGAATCCCGGACTTAGCCGGGATTCTTAATTATCTGCTTTCAGACTTTACCTTCTTTTGCTGTCCTTCTTACTATCGCTCTCCCTTGATTTTGAACCTGATTCCCTTTTAACTTCTGCTTTAGGCTTCGATTCTCTCTTTGCCGGTGCTGAAGCTTTACTGGTCTGACGGGTCCGGGATTCAGAAGAACGGGCCTGTGTCGGACTTTTACTCACTGTAGATCTGGACTGTGTTTGAGTCCTTGATTCAGCCGGCCTGCTCTGTGATGAAGATCTGCTCTCATACGATCGCGATTGTGATGAACTTTTGCTTTCAGTCTTTCTCATCTGAGAAGAGGAGTTTGTCCTTGGAGAAGCACTGCTTTCATTTCTGCTCCGGGTTGCAACACTATTTTCTGACCTTCTTGATGAGCTGGCTGCATTATCAACTCTGTTACCTGAAGGAGTGGAACTTGCATTTGTCCTCCGGTTCTGATCCGCTACCCTGATACTTTCATTTCTTCTTGTGCCGTTATCTCTGTGGGTTGAAGCATACAGAGCTTCACCATTCTTTCTCTCTTCAGGACGCGAATAAGTTGATTTGTAATGACCATCCCTTATATTCACAGCTACATAGTGTGAGTGTGACCGATGAGGTCTGTAATAGTAGTCATGCCAGTAATCGTGGCGATGATGATGCCACCTTCTGTAATATGAGTAGTAATGATCGTAATAGTTATAATGATAACCGTAGTAATAGTGCCAGTAGTAAGGTCTCCAGGGTCTCCAGTACGAAGGGTAGTATCCCCAGTACCATGATGATCTCCATACAACGTAACCCGGGCTGTAGATGTATGTGATTAGCGGCCATCGTGCTATCTCAACAACTGTTGTTCTTACAACAACCACATTTCTGCCGTTTATTGAAGCAGCATTACCTGTGTACCCGGGATTAGGAGTCTCGGTTACAGCAGTCTCATCCAGCACCGGTTCAATAATATAATTCTCTCCGTATAGAGCCTCATCTCCGGTAAGCTGTAACATTACATTTCCTTTATTGTCGCGCTCGACAGTAAAAACCGCTACATCCTGCTTTTCTCTCTTGTTAACAGCAACCTGCAGAACAATGTTATGAACATTGCCCTGTACATTATCAAAAACATTGATATAATCGATCATATTGTCCCCATTCAGATCGAGGTTATTTATTCTTGAATTTTCATCATTCAGGTTTCTCTCGAACTCTTCAAGGGTCTTGGACTCCTGAAAGAGACTCATTACCGCATATAGATTAAGATTATCTCCTGGTAAGCCGAGATACTCTTCATTCTGATCCTGTGCCATCACTGTGACTCCAGATATCAGAAGGGCGGTCATTACGGATGTTACGATTAAAGTTTTCATTTTTTTGGGTGTTAAAGTGTTAATCTGATATACTGAATGCAAATGGTGTACCAATTATTGGATGAGTATGAGACGGGGAGCGAGTGAGAATGTGAGATAAGCCTAATATATAAATAGTTAAATGATGTTAAAGAAATCTTAAAATAGTATGAAGTATATGAGATTTTATAATAATTCAGACTAAGTTTGATATGATGATTTTATCTGATTACTGTTCATTCGTTAAACCAGAGCTTATGAAAAATAAAAATTCCTTATCCGGAAGACAGAATCTGAAACTCCTTTCAATCACTTCATTTCTGATCTTATTCATTAATCCTTGTTCAGGTCAGTATCCCGGCATCAATGATGATATATCCAGACTGCGTAAAGGGGAACTTATTATTAAAGCTAAGCCCGGTGACAAAGTTGAAATCGAACAACTAAAACATGATTTCTGGTTTGGCTGTGCGATAACTAATGGATTAGCCGGCAGCAGGATGGATGAGGAAGACAAAAGGCAATACAAGGAAAAATTCCTTGAAAATTTCAATTCAGCAGTTACTGAAAATGCAGTAAAATGGCTGGATATGGAAAAAGAAAAAGGCCAGGTCAATTATACAACAGTTGATGGAATTCTAAAATGGACTGAGGAAAACAATATACCACTCAGGGGACATAACATTTTCTGGGGAATCCCTAACCGTGTTCAGCCCTGGCTTAAAGAGATGAATGATAATGAACTCCGTGAAGCAGTTAAGAACAGGGCTGAAACGCTGGCCAGACATTATAAAGGTCGTTTTGCAGAGTATGATCTTAACAATGAAATGGTACATGGTAACTATTATGAGGACAGGCTGGGGCCAATGATAACAAAAGATATGGCCGGATGGGTTCATAACGGGGATCCTGAAGCCAGGCTCTTTCTAAATGAATACGATGTTCTGACCGGCAAAAAACTACCCCAGTATATGGATCAGATCAGGACATTTCTTAAACAAGGGGTTCCGATTGCCGGAATTGGTGTTCAGGGACACCTTCATGACGAGTCATTCGACAGGGCAGAGCTTAAAAGAGCACTTGATTCATTGTCAATATTTGGTCTTCCGATACGTATCACAGAGTTTAATATGCCTGGTCAGCGTTCTAAATTCCTGAAGAACACCAGGCTTGAAATGACTCCTCAGGAAGAAGAACAAAAAGCTAAGGATATAGTCGATTATTACAGGATCTGTTTCGCTCATCCTCAGGTAGAAGGAATAATAATGTGGGGATTCTGGGCAGGTGCAAACTGGATACCGGCTTCTTCATTATACAAACGTGACTGGACACCTACTCCTGCTGCTGAAGCATATAAGAACCTGATCTTCAAAGAATGGTGGACGAAAGAAACAGGGACAGCCAACAGAAAGGGAGATTATTCCGTATCAGGTTTTTTTGGCAAGTACAAGATAACTGCTGATGGTGTTTCCAAAGAGATTGATCTTGATAAGCTGAACAGAATTGTAATAGTTGATTTCACAAAAAATTAAACTATTTCTTTCTGAACACTTAGCAGCTCCTTGCAACACTAATTGCGTAAATGATTTTATTACAGTGAGATTGTGTTGTAAACCAGGCATTATCCTGTGCTTAATTATTCCGGCTACTTTGAGAATTTCAATCTAAGGCTGTTGCTGACTACGCTTACACTGCTAAGAGCCATTGCTGCACCTGCTATCATAGGGTTTATGAGAAATCCGTTTACAGGGAACAACACACCCGCTGCGAGAGGGATCCCTATAATATTATAGATGAAAGCCCAGAAAAGGTTTTGTCTTATTGTCCTCACTGTGTTACGGCTTAACCTGATTGCGACAGGGATATATGCAAGATCACTGCTTATGATCGTCATCCTTGCTGCATCAATCGCAATATCCGATCCTTTACCCATGGCAATACTCACATCAGCTGTTGCCAGTGCCTGGCTGTCGTTAATACCATCCCCAACCATTCCTGTAATCTTACCTTCTGCCTGAAGTGATTTAATAAAATCAGCCTTATCAGAAGGAAGCATATCAGCCCTGTAACCTGTTACTCCGGTAACTGATGCTACACTTGCAGCAGTTTTTTCATTATCACCAGTTACCATGTGTACCTCAATCCCCATCTGCCTTAGCTGCCTGATTGTCAGTTCAGAGCTTTTCTTTATCGGATCATTGACTGAGATTACTGCAAGTACTCTTTTACTGTCAGCAAAAAATATTGTAGTTCGTGCCTCACCTTCCCATTTATTTGCAAGGTTATCCTGCTCCTGACTTACAAAAATATTGTTTTCGCTTATAAGTCTTGGTCCTCCTGCAAAATATGTTTTGCCCTTATAATTACATCTGATGCCTTTGCCGGTAATACTCTGGATATCATCTAATGCAACCGGTGATGAAGATTTCTCAAGATGTGATACAATTGAATCAGCCAGGGGATGTTCAGAGGCTTTCTCCAGATTATACAGGATATTTGTGTATTGTTCCTGGTCTGACTCTGAAAACCATTCTATCTTATTAACCACAGGCTTTCCTTCTGTGATCGTTCCGGTCTTATCAAGTACAAGGGCATTCATTTTGTATGCCAGCTCAAGAGCTTCAGCATCCTTTATCAGGATATTATTCTCAGCTCCTTTCCCTATTCCGACCATAATGGCAGTTGGTGTTGCCAGGCCAAGGGCACATGGACATGCAATCACAAGTACCGTTACCATAGATAATATACCCTGGATCAATCCGTTTTCTCCTCCAAATATTATCCACAGCGCGAGGGTTATTATTGATATTATTACTACTACCGGCACAAAGATCCTGGCAATCTTATCAACCATCTTCTGTACAGGAGCTTTGCTTCCCTGAGCCTCCTGAACCATTCTTATTATACCGCTAAGAAGAGTTTCAGAACCCACTTTCTCAGCTCTGAATTTAAAACTTCCCTTCTGATTTATTGTTCCTGCAAAAACATAAGATCCGGATTCCTTAAATACAGGCACTGGTTCGCCGGTAATAAGACTCTCATCGATATAGCTGTTTCCCTCCGTGACTCTGCCGTCAACAGCTATCTTTTCACCGGGTTTGATAAGCAGTATATCTCCCTGCTTTACAGTGGCTATAAGGAATTCTTTTGTAGATCCGTCAGCAGCAACCTTAATAACTGTTTTTGGTTGCAGACCTATCAGCTTTTTTAATGCAGATGAAGTATTTGCCTTAGCTCCCTCCTCGAGCAACTTACCCAACAGAACCAGTGCAATAACCACTCCTGCGGCTTCAAAATAAACATGAGCATGAAGCCCGCGGACATGCCAGAATTCGGGGAAGAGAGTATTATAAACACTGAAAAGATATGCTATACCAGTACTAAGTGCAACAAGGGTATCCATATTTGCACTGCCATGCATAAGTTGTTTCCATCCGTTGATGAAGAAGTTTCGCCCCATCCAGACAACAACAGGCGTGGCAATAGCCCACATAATATAGTTTGCATACGGGATGTTCATAAAGAACATACTGATTGCAACAAGTGGAATTGCAAGAGCAATTGCAGAAAAAGTCCTCAACCTGAGCGACCTGGCCTTTTTCTGCTGCAGGTTTTCAAGTTCCTCCTTTGCACCTGCTGACTCATCAATAATAAGGTCATAACCAATTGCGACAACAGATTCTTTAAGATCCTGAGGTTTTACCTCTGACGGCATAAATTCAATTGTAGCAATTTGCGATGCAAGATTCACCGCAGCATTCAATACCCCGGGCTGATTATTCAGTTTTAATTCCACATTACTGGCACATGAAGCACATGACAGGCCTGTAACCGGAAACTGCTTTTTTATTGTTTTCTCCTGCTGCTGACTCATTAAATCATCTTTATAGTATAACCAGAATTAAAACAAGATTTAAGGTTATTTGTTTAAAAAATAACAATACTTTTGGACTGACGGAATAAAAGTAATTCTTAAACAGATCTATCTTGCCGAAAGGTAGAAATTTGTTGATGAAACAACACTTCTTTTTGATTAAACAGTGTTACTAAGCCACTAGTTTTACGAACTTTGCAATTTAGGTATCATGATTCCATCTTAAATTTTATCTGAAATGGATAATCTAAAGCACATATTCACAGAAGGTACATTGAAAACGCCACAGATTGATTTCAACCACCTTACCGGCGAGCTTATTATGTCAGGCAGATCGATCCCTGAAAATGCAGCAAGGATTTATGAACCGCTCGTATTATGGATCAATGAATATGTTAATTCTCCTCGAAAAACAACAAACTTTCGTCTCAATCTCGACTATTTCAACACATCCACAACAATCTGGCTGGCAAAGATGATCAGGGCCCTTGGAAAAATAAACAAGCCTGATTGTGTTCTTTATATTCATCTTTATTTCGACATTGAAGATTTTGTCGACATGGATACTGATGAGATAAAGAATATAGTAAGTTCACTTGTTGATAACATTGGAGAGGTTGAAATTAGCATTGGAGTAAAGATCTATTCCACCGACAATTCCGGAAAGGTCATTAAAGAGTCAACTATTCTTATATAAGCAATATCTTTCCGGAGATATTTTTCTTTCAATTTTCAAGATCGGCGCTAAGAAAAACTGACGATGTAAAACATTATTTTACTGTTTAGCCGCCGAGACCAGTTAAAACTGAGTAAAAAATATTAACTTTAGTTTATTGTTTACTAAATTAACTGGCAATGGTAGATTATTATCCATCTTTTTCCCGCCGCAGATTCATCAGAACAGCCGCTACTGCTGCAATGGCAGCACCATTCATCATCCGGTGCAAAACAGAAAAGAAAGCTCCCGGCAGTAAACTTAACCATGCCTGCATAGGTGTTGGAGGCATGGGATGGGGCGATCTTCATAAATTCCTGGAAGACCCGAATGTTCAGATAGTTGCCCTTTGTGACGTCGACTCAGATTACCTGAAAAAGGCCTCTGAAGCAGTACCTGATGCAAGAACCTATACAGACTGGCGCGAGCTTCTTGCAAAAGAGGGAGATAAGATTGATTCTGTTAATGTCACGGTACCTGATCATATGCACTTTCCTATTGCCTATAATGCCATTATGGCCGGAAAACATGTCTATTGCCAGAAGCCAATGTGCCATGATGTTGCTGAGGTCAGGTTACTTACAGAAGCAGCAGTAAAAAAGGGAGTTGTGACCCAGCTCGGCACCCAGTTTGCAGCACGTCCCGGAGATCAGGCCGGGGTACAGCTTCTTAAGGATGGCGCCATAGGCAAGATTAAGCATGCTTATCTCTGCTCAAACCGTCCTGGTGCTGTCGATACTTACAGGCTGGTGGGTCCACGGCCAGCAAAGGGTGAGCAGCCACCTGCAACCCTGAACTGGGACCTCTGGCTTGGAGCTGCTCCCGTAAGGGAATATGCTCCTGAAATTTACCATCCTATGAAATGGAGGACATGGCTCGATTTCGGCACAGGCTGGTCAGGAGATATAGGATGCCATATTTTCGATGCCGTGTGGAAAGGACTTGGAATGAAACCAGCACTCTCTGTTATTTCCGAAGTGCAGCAATCTTGGAAAGAATCACCGGAAAGAAGGGCGGATACATGGCCACAGGGCGATCATATCACCTGGATGTTCCCAGGAAATGAAAAGACTGAATCAGACAAACTGCAGGTTGAATGGTTTGACGGCGAATTCTATCCTCCCCAGGAGATTCGCGACCTATATAAGGGACATGAGTATCCTGCTGAATCGGCTATGGTTATAGGAACAGAAGGAGCAATGCTGATACCACACCAGGAGATGCCAATCCTTTTCCCGCAAGAAAAATATTCAGATTATAAAATTCCTGCCTTTGATGCAGGAAACCACTATCATGCTTTTGTGGTTGCCTGCCTCGGCGGTCCTGAAACAGAATCTTACTTTGCCCGGACAGGACCTATGACAGAAGCTATATTACTTGGAACAATTGCCAACAGGATACCTGATCAGCTGCTTGAGTGGAATTCCGAAAAGATGGAATTTACCAATAATCCTGATGCCAATAAACTCCTTCGCCGTACTTACCGGGATGGATGGAATGTGGCCGGATTTTAGAGTATCTTATAACCATTGATTGTATGCTCAGGCCATATACTGGACTGAACTTCTCCAATATGCTTTTTCCTGAGGAAGAACATACAGACTCTCGACTGACCTATGCCACCTCCGATGCTCAAAGGTAATTCATTATTTAACAGCATCCTGTGAAACAGCAGGTTTTTCCTTTCTGTACAATCGCGTATTGCCAGCTGTCTTTCCATCGATTCAACATCAACACGAATCCCCATTGATGATATCTCGAACGCTCTTTCAAGAACCGGATTCCATAGTATAATATCACCATTAAGTCCATGATATCCCTCTTCATTTATCGTACTCCAGTCATCATAGTCGGGAGCTCTCCCGTCATGTGGCTCACCATTGCTAAGGTTTCCGCCAATACCAATAATAAAAACTGCTCCAAAAATTTTTGCAATCTCATTTTCACGCTGCTTCGAAGTAAGTCCGGGATATTCCCTGAGAAGTTCTTCAGCATGTATGAAATATATCTTATCAGGCAGTACCGGTTCATAAACAGGATATTTTTCGAATAAATCCTTTTCTGCAGACTTTAATGATTCGTAAATAGATTCAACTGTCTGCTTCAGATAACTCAGGTTTCTCTGACCATTTAAGATATGCCTCTCCCAGTCCCACTGATCAACGTAAATTGAATGCAGGGGGCCAAGATCCTCATCAGGCCTGAGTGCCCTCATGTCTGTCAGTAAACCCCTGCCTGGTTCAAAATTAAACTCCTTAAGACGAACCCTCTTCCATTTGGCAAGCGATTGTACAATAACAGCCCTTTTATCGGTCAGCCCTTTAACAGGAAAACCTACCGGCCGCTCAATACCGTTTAAATCATCATTTATTCCGGTGCCGTCAAGTACTGCTATTGGTGCAGAGACATTTACAAGATTAAGATTTTGTGTAAGATGCTTCCTGAATGTTTCCTTGATAAAGTAAATTGCTTCTTCTGTCTTAAGAATATCAGAAGTTGTGGATTTTTTTTCAGTAGTAATTTCCGTCAGCATAAAATTCTATTTCTTTTTAAGAATCAAAAAGGTTCTGTATACGCAAAACCTTCAAAAACAACCTTAAAATAATACAATAATAAACAAAATTAGTAATTTTATTTATTTTTTTTTTT
>CAYLYN010000066.1:0-20425 GCA_964387565.1 uncultured Rikenellaceae bacterium
TATCTGTTAATAAAATACAAATAGTGTTAATATTTATGACTACCAAATGATACAATGTATTGTAAGATTATTTACTTTCGTCCCAATTATTTAATTATAAACCTAAATATTTTTTAAAACAACTATTAAAAAAAAGGTGAAATTGCTCATCTGCAATTATGAACGCTAACAGTAATGAGGTTCCGATTCTCAGTGCGGAGAATCGCCTCGTGGGTTGTTCTTCTGATGAAGAGCCTGGCGCGAAAACCATGTTATTTTCGCAAAACGAAATCCCAACGCAGTTAGTTAGCAACCGAAGTGCCGACTTTATTCAACGGTTCTTCCCCCTAACAACTATTGATTCATGGAATGATTGGAAATGGCAGCTCAGAAATGCTTTTACAAGTATTGATGATCTGAAGAAAATCATGAAACTTTCTGAAAAGGAGATTATGGCCATTAATAATCTCAAGGGCAGGTTACCGCTTCGGATAACTCCTTATTTTGCGTCACTGATTTACAACACTAAATTTTCAGATCCGATGAGACGCAATGTTATTCCTGTAGTAGAGGAGTTATTGACGCATAATACTGAGCAATCCGATCCGCTGCATGAAAAATCATTCTCACCGGTAAAAGGGATCGTACACCGTTATCCCGACAGGGTCCTTTTCACTGTAACCCAGGTATGTTCAAACTATTGCAGATATTGCACGAGATCACATTCTGTCGGTAAGCTTGATAAACTTGGAAGACAGGATTTTGAGAAAGCGTTCAGTTATATAGCTGCACACCGTGAAGTTCGTGATGTTCTTATTAGCGGAGGAGATCCTTTAACATTGAGTGACGAAATCCTGGATTATATACTTTCAAATATCAGGAAGATAGATCATGTTGAAATAGTAAGGATCGGGACAAGAATACCGGTGGTGCTTCCACAAAGGATCACTGACAACCTGATAAATATACTTAAGAAATACCATCCTTTATTTATAAGTCTGCATTTTTCTCACCCGGCTGAAATCACAGATGAATGCGCAAAAGCATGTACTAAACTGGCTGATAATGGTTTCCCTCTCGGAAGTCAGACTGTCCTGCTTAAAGGTATAAATGATAATGTTCCTGTAATGAAGGAGCTTATGCATAAATTGCTCAGGATAAGGGTAAGACCATATTACCTTTATCAGTGCGATCTGATACCAGGATCGGGACATTTCAGAACAACTGTAAAGAAAGGGCTTGAGATAATTAAAGGACTCAGGGGTTACACAAGTGGTTACGCTGTTCCTACCTTCGTGGTTGATGCTCCGGGAGGCGGAGGAAAGATTCCGTTGCTTCCTAATTATGTTGTTGAGCATAATGACGAAAAGATAGTGATGCGTAACTACAAAGGGGTATTGTGCGAATATCCTGAAAAATAATTTCTTTGAATGAAAGTAGGGTTGACGTATGATTTGCGGTCATGGTATCTTGACCGTGGGTACTCTATGGATGAAACTGCCGAATTTGACAAGCAGGAGACCGTAGATGCAATTGAGAATTCCCTTAAATTAATGGGCTATGAAACAGAGCTGATTGGAAATGTATTTCAATTGATTGATACTCTGGCAGCAGGAAAAAGATGGGATATAGTATTCAATATTGCTGAAGGATTATATGGTGATGGCAGGGAATCGGTTGTGCCGGCAATACTCGATCAATACAGGATCCCATATGTATTCAGCGGTCCGGTTATTCTGGGATTATCACTGAATAAGCACCTTGCAAAACTTATTGTTGCCGCGGCTGGTGTTCCTGTAAGTCCCGGTCTGCTCGTTTCTGAAATGGCCGATCTTGAAAATCTTAAACTTGCATATCCCCTTTTTGTGAAGCCTGTATCGGAGGGAACAGGTAAGGGGATTACAGATAAAAGCCTGGTAAATAATATTTCAGAACTCAGGAAGATGATCGAATGGATACTAAAAGAGTTTAACCAGCCGGCGCTTGTTGAAGAATATCTTCCGGGAAGAGAATTTACTGTTGGAATAACAGGCAGTGGTAATGAGACAATTGCAATTGGGGGAATGGAAGTAATTACTACAGATAATCTCCCCTATTCTGTTCATGTAAAGGAGAATTATCACGACTATTGTAAATATGAACCCCTGTCTGAAGAAGTTGCTGATGAATGCAGGGATGTTGCAGTAAAAGCATGGAAAGCGCTTGGTGCTGTTGACGGAGGAAGAGTTGATGTTAAAGCTGACAGAAATGGAAAAATATGTTTCATTGAGGCAAATCCGCTTGCAGGGTTGAATCCCGTTCACTCTGACCTGCCAATACTGGGACGAATGTACAATATTGATTACCAGAAGCTTCTCGAGATGATAATGGCTTCTGCCATAAGCAGGATAAAGAAAGTCTGAGATTAATTAATATAATATTTTTTCATGAGGAGATGCTGCATCATTTATAATGAACCTATGCCCGGAGCTCTGGAAGATGAACTTGATGTGATTGATCAGGTTGTACATGTTGAACAGGGATTGAAAGATTTAGGAATTGAAGTCTATCGCAAGGGAATTACAGAGAGGTTCATGGATGAAGTACGGGAACTGGTCAATGAAAACCCTGATTTTGTATTCAATCTTGTAGAGTCGATCAATAACAAAGGTGAGCTGAACTATTTTGTTCCTGCACTTCTTAATCTTTATGGAATTTATTATTCCGGGAATTCGCATGAAGCTATTTTTCAGACAACAAGTAAAATTCTGACCAGTAAATTATTAAAAATGGCAGGGATTCCAAATCCCGAATGCTTCCTGCCTTCCCAGATGCATCTGTTGAAACCAGGTGCAAAATACATTCTGAAACCTATCTGGGAAGATGGATCATTGGGGATTACTGCTGACTCAGTATTTGTATGCAAGCCTGGTTTTGAAGAGAAACTGAAAGACCTTAGTGATTCACACTGGTTCATCGAGGAGTTTATTGAAGGACGTGAATTCAATATGAGCGTGCTGGCAGACCGTAATGGTCCGGAAGTGATGCCTCTGGCAGAAATTGTTTTTGTTGGTTATGATGAAACGAGACCAAGGATAATTGATTATAAGGCCAAATGGGAAATGGATACCTTCGAATATGAAAATACAGTCAGGGATTTTCCTGGTGAAAAACTTGACGGCGAAGTTATTTATAAGCTAAGGAAGGCAGCCCTGGACAGCTGGAGACTTTTCGGATTAAAAGGCTATGCAAGGGTTGATGCAAGGGTTGACAACAACAATAATGTGTTTGTGATCGAAGTAAATGCTAATCCATGTATCCAGCCCAATGGCGGATTTATGGCAGCAACACGCGAAGCTGGTTATAGCTTCCCTCATGTTCTGGAAAGAATAATTGAAGACCTAAATATTTGAGAGATGTCTGATATATCACGTGGAATTAAGCCTGAAGACAGAAAAGCCATTGAGGAAATTCTCAGGTCAACGGATTTTTTTTATGAATTCGAAATAAATACTGCTCTTGAAATTGCAGATGCCACTATTTCCAAAGGAGAGGAAAAAAGTGGATATTCCTGGATGAAAATAATTGACGAAGATGGTTTTATAGCATTTGCCAACTATGCTAAAAATGACTTTTCCACTCATTCATGGGACCTCTTCTGGATTGCCGTTCACCAGAATTCCCGGAATAAAAAACTTGGTTCACTTCTTCTTAAAGCTGTTGAGGAGGATATAAGGAGATCTGGTGGAAAAATTCTTTGGATAGAAACATCCGGCAGACCACTCTATGCCTCCACCGAAGCTTTTTACAGGAGAAACGGATATACTCTGCAAGCTTCGCTTAAAGATTTCTATGCCGATGGTGATCCTAAACAGATATATTCAAAAGTCCTGTAAAACTTAATTACCATCACTGCTATTAATCGATGATTCGTATGAAAGGATTAAATACAATTCTTTTGCTTGTCATGTCAAATTCTTTTATGACACTTGCCTGGTATGGTCATTTAAAAATGAAAACAATGAGCAGGTTTGAGAACATGAGCCTCTTTGCTGTGATTCTTCTCAGCTGGGGTATCGCTTTTTTTGAGTACCTGCTTCAGGTACCTGCTAACAGAACAGGGTATTCGGGAACAGGCGGACCATATTCTCTGGTCGAATTAAAAGTTATACAGGAGGTTATTTCAATTCTTGTTTTTACTGCATTTGCACTTATCGTATTTAAGAACGAACAATTCAGGATAAATCATCTTATTGGTTTTATGTTTCTTGTACTTGCAGTTTATTTTATTTTTAAGAAATAGTGCTATATATCATTTATCAAGTTCCGGGTTTAGCCAATTTTTATATATTTTTATAATCAAAGGAGAAGTGTTTCTTAATATTTTTAAATTCACTGACTCCTGTAATGTTTTAGGTTTACGGGTAAAATGGGTTGGGCTGACACTATAAGGTCAGCCCTTTTATTTGCAATTCAGATCAGTTATTAATTACTTTAATTAAAATTTACTTTGGAACATTAAATCCAATAGAATAATGGATGTCAGAATTGAAGAAGGCTGGAAACATGTATTGACAGAAGAATTTGCAAAAGATTATTTTCTGAATCTTACAAGATTTGTAAGGGAGGAATATAAAAATACAACTGTCTACCCTCCTGCAGGACTTATCTTTAATGCATTTAATCTCTGTCCCTTTTCTATGGTCAGGGTAGTAATAATCGGGCAGGATCCTTATCATGGTCCGGGGCAGGCACACGGACTTTGTTTCTCGGTGAGAGACGGTGTGGGCTTTCCTCCCAGCCTGTTAAATATTTACAAGGAGATTGAACTTGATCTTGGAATATCAAGACCAGCATCGGGAAATCTTGAAAGATGGGCAAAACAGGGCGTTCTGCTGCTCAATGCCACACTTACCGTGAGAGCACATATGGCTGGATCGCATCAAAAGAAAGGATGGGAACTGTTTACAGATGCAGTTATTTCTAAAATCAATAATGAAAAAAATAATATAGTGTTCTTTTTATGGGGTGCATATGCTCAGAAAAAAGGTGAGAATATTGACAGGAACAGGCATCTGGTGCTTGAATCTGTTCATCCTTCCCCATTATCTGCATCAAGAGGATTTTTCGGCAACGGTCATTTCAGCAAATGCAATAGTTACCTTGAAAAACATGGAATCAACACAATTGACTGGCACTGAATGAATCTTAATGAAGTTTCTCAAATGCATCTTCAATTGTCTTTTCAATATCTTCATATTCCTCAAAACCACAGGACAACCTTATTATACCAGGTTCAGGATACTTTGCGCCCCAGACTGATTCAACCGGCATCAATATTGTATGGGGATCTCCCAGGGTAGGTATCAGCTTAATCTTTTCCGCGACGACCGATATAAATTTATCACGCTTCTCCCCTTTCTCAATCTTGTCTTTTCCTTTCAGGTCGAAGGTTATCATTCCACCATAACCTTTGTCACTGAAGAGTTTTTTTGCAATTGAATTAGTTGTGTGACCTGGAAGTCCAGGATACCAGACCTTTTCCACAGCCGGGTTATTGCTCAGCAGCTTAGCAAGTCTGAATGCATTTTCGCACTGACGTGAAAAGCGAAGATTAAATGTTTTTATCTGGGTTTCAAGTCTGTATGCGTCATCAGGAGATAGCATATGACCAACAAATTTTCTATATTCGATTGCTGAGCGCATAAGATCTTCATCATTCCCGCATATTACTCCTGCAGAAATATTTCCGTGTCCGGAAAGATATTTGGTTACACTATGCAGTACAATATCAACTCCATCGTTCAGTGGCTTATAAAGAAAGGGTGTCGCAAAAGTATTATCCAGTATTACTTTGCATCCATATTTCTTTGCTATCCCTGTTACCGAAGGAACATCAGCAACAATTAGCATCGGATTTGACACGGATTCTATGTAAAGCAATTCAGGTTTCAATGAGTTGACTTTTTTTTCCAGTTCAGACAGATCATATATTCCATTTTCAGGATTGAAATAATGAATATCAAGCCCCCTTCGTTTTTTTAAAACTGATTCAACGAATGATATTGATCCTCCATAGATTTCCGAAAAGAAGAGCCATGGTCTTCCCGTATTTCCATTCTGAAAGATCGATACTGCAGTATCAATTGCAGACATCCCCGACTGAGTAAGCAGTGCCCAGGAAGATCCTTCAAGGCTCATTACAGATTCCTCAGCTGAAACGACAGTAGGATTTCTGTACCTGGAATAGATATAATTTTCAGGTTTACGGATATTCTCTGTTTCCTTTTTAAAAGTATAAGCTGTTAATTCTGAATTGTACAGTTCAAAACCTGAATCCCTGTAAACCGGCATCCGCGAACTGTTAATCTCCCTTTTTTTCATATGACAATCTGCTTATGTGTTTATTTATCTGTTCACTAATTCCCACGGGATTGAAATCAAAATAAAATAATATTCTGTCAATCAATTCACCTGTCAGGAGTATAATAATTATCGAAGTATCGGGATATGATATACCGGTTACAATACTTGCTCCTGCTACAATCAGAAGAGCAAGGCGAATAAACCTTAAGACTGCAAGATTTAACTGGTGAGGATCATATCTGTAAATAATCAGGACAACTTTGACTGTTGAAATAAACAGGAATGGTAATGCAGAACCCGACAGAAATGAGATTACAAGTAATGCAGTAATAAATGTCTGGCCGCTGTGAAAATATGAATTCAGACTTCGTGATGTGTAGATATATACAGCATCAATGAACAATAACAGAAGAAATCCACTTATTGAAGCTCCTATAAACAAAACTGGCAGGCCAAGTGTCACTGCTGCAACTGATAAGATCAAATAGATCATATATGCAAATATCTCCCTGCTCAGTGGGGAGCTGCTTAAATTTACAATAGCTCTCCAGGCTTTGTACCATTTTCCAAGATGAAACAGAGAAATCATACCAGGTAGCAGAGTCACAGAAATAAAAAGCTTTTCATCGGGTAATTGACTGGTAATTAATGATAAAGTGATCATGGAAACTGAAAGAACAGATATAAAACTGAAAAGGACAAGACTCCATTCAGATTCCCTGCCTTTTTTTTCTGCCGGGACAATATTTATATCTTTCCTGAAAATTGAGTTTGGGATTATTTTTAGAATAGCTTCTGTTCGCTTCTTGAATCTCATTCCCGGATTTAGTTCATTACCAGGGTACCAATCAGGTGCATCAGATTGGTTATACTTGCCGAGATCATCGAATCTTAAAGCTCCAGTGGGACAAGCCGAGGTACACGCCGGCTCCATGCCTTCACTCAGTCTGGAATAGCAAAAATGACATTTTCCTATCACCTTATTCTCTATATCATATTGAGGTGCATCGAAGGGGCAGTTCCATACGCAGTATTTACAGCCTATACATTTTGTATCATCAATAACAATTGCCCCGGAAGAAGCATCTCGTCTGTAAGCTAATGAAGGACATCCATCAAGGCATACAGGAACTTCACAGTGATTGCAGGCAACAGACAGGTTTGAATATGCAACAGAGACAGATAATTCTGAATTATAACTTAATATCTTTCTTGCCTTTACCGAAAAATTATTCTCAAGTGAACAGGCTGCACTGCAGGCTTTACAGTTCACACACAATAGCTGGTCAAATATAAATCCTCTTTTCATTTCCATTATACAGGTTCTATATCAACCATATTATCATGAAATGCGGCACCATATCCCATATCTGTTTCCCTGCCTTCAATCAATAAATTTCCGCCACCACCTTCATTGAGCCATATGCCATTTGGCAGAATTATACAACCTGGTGGTATTCTGTTTGAAATTCTTGCATTTGTATGAAGGTCTGCTGATTCATTAAAAATCCTGATCCGGCTTCCGCTAAGTATTCCTCTTTTATCTGCATCATCCGGGGAGATAAGTGCAGCAGGTGATTCAGAATTTTCCCTGATGATTTTTAAATTACCAAATTGCGAATGAATCCTGCTCCCGATATTTGGTGTAATAAGCCGCAATGGTAGTTCATAACCTGATTTGTGATCAGGGACCGGAGTATATTCAGGAAGTGGTGAAACATTCCATTTACTTTTAGCTTCATCTGAATAGAGCTCAATCTTTCCTGACATGGTATCAAATTTGAAATCGCTGTAAGCAATCTCTTGTAATCCGGGGGCTAATAAGGGACCCTGCCTCAGATCATCAAGTCCTATTTCGGAATATCCACTTATCCTCTTTTCAAGCCATTTTTCAATATTCAAATTCCCGGGTTCAGGTATTGAACCATCAGGCAAATCTGGAAGAAGTTTTTTTGAAAGTTCGTAATATATCTCACTTTCAGGCATAACCTCACCAGTAGGCTCAGTTACTTTCGGCTTTAACTGAACATATGGAGACCAGTATGATCCAACTATATCTGATTGTTCGAACATATTTTTTGCTGGCAGTATTATATCGGCAATAGCTGCACTGTCTGTCATGAACTGTTCAATTACAACCTTGAACTCCAGAGATGCAAAAGCCTTTCTGACATTTCCTGAGTCAGGCAACTGAAGTAGCGGATTACCTCTTTCAATAAATGCTGATTTAAGTACCGGATTAACAGTATTAAGCATATCACGTCCCAGGGATGCCATAGAAAGTGATCTGCGGAAAGGATTATCTTTTTCAGGATCAGGATAATAGGAATCAGGCTCTTTCAGGTCATCAAAAACATAGCTCTGAAGATTTGCATAATTGAAACCTGCACCTGGCTTCCCTATATTTCCGGTCAGTATAGCAAGTGAAAGGATTGCCCTTATTGTCTGGCCCCCATTCATGTGTCGCTGAAGTCCGTATCCGGGAAGAAAGGTGACAGGTCCTTCCTTGCCAATAATTTCAGAAAGCCCGATGATATCGGCTGCTGGTATCCCGGTAATCTGTTCAGCCTGAGCCGGAGTTATCTGAAGTGAATCGCGGAAAGCTTCAAATCCTGAAACATATTTGTTTATGAAACTGACATTTATGTATTCTCTTTCGATCAGCAGCTTCGCAATCGACAGAGCTAAAGCTGCATCGGTTCCCGGCCTGACGGCCAGCATAATATCAGCAATATCAGCTGTAGGCGTTCTTACAGGGTCAATTACAATAACTTTAGCTCCTTTTTCTTTTGCTTCAGCAATGAATGGTATCTCCTGGATGTTTGTTTCCGCAGGATTCTTTCCCCATATTATAATTGATTTTGCATTTGGAATATCCCATGGAACATTATGTTTATTGCTTCCAAGGGTAAGTTTAACTGCCTCGAGTCCGGCAGGCCAGCATAAATTACCATATGTTATTGTTGTACCCCCGAAAGCTTTCCAGAAAGTATACCCGATCTCGTTAGTCAGACCAGACATTCCGCTTCCCCTGTACCAGAGAATACTCTGTGAACCATACCTGTCACTGATTTCCTTGAGCCGGCTGCTTATCAAATCAAGCGCTTCCTTCATGGAAATTCTCATAAAGGTGCCATCTTTCTTCCTGATTAAAGGATAAATAATCCTTTCGGGTGAGGATGACCTTTCAATATATGAAAGGCCTTTGATGCATGGACCTTCAGGCACTGCCCTGTTGCCTTTATAGGGCAATATTCGTATGATCCTGTTATCTTCTACCTGAACCCTGAAAGTACAAGTACTGTAACAGTTTCTGGGGCAGGCTGTAATAAATTCATCCATCTGTCAGGTAATTATGACAAATGTATCAATATTACAATCAATTTTAAATCTTATTATTCAAGAACGAGTGGTTCGTCAGGGATCACCTCTACTTCGAAAATATTCTTATCTGGCTGGAGAATAAAAATTTCATATGTGATCTTCATCTGTCCCATATACTGCATATATGTGTAATCAAATTTTTCAGTTGAAACAGTTACAAGAGACCCATCTTTGTTAATCTTTGCAGAGATTGTCGCTTTGGGATATGCTTTAGGAAATCTTATATAATCAGTCGTACTCTGTGGATTAAGATTACCATAATTAACAACAGTGTCAATATCAATAGTCAGATCATAAAGCGCGTAGGTTGTAAGATTTCTTATCCGTACATCTGTTGGTCCTTCAGGAGAAAATTCAGTTTTCTTGCAGGCAATTACAGAAAATAAAATTAGCGCATATAACAGGGGCTTCTTCATAGCTTTAATTTACTGACATTTTTTATCAGACAATAAATTTACAAAATTAGTTGCATAACAGCTATATCCTTTCAACACTATTTGAAGGAATCCATCCCTTATTACCATCTGAAAGCCTTATTTCAAACCAATCTCCCACCTCATCCTCAACAGCAACTTTGGTACCTTCATGAAGAACAAACAGGTCTGTACCACTTGCATCAGGTGAACTTTTTCCACTTACCACAGGGCTGAAAACTATTGCTTCATGATTCTCATGGACAAGATTCCTGTTCCTGATACTGAATGTCAGAGCCGAGGATGAAACAACGAGAAGAGATAACGCAAACCAGAAACCTATTACTTTAATGAGATAGCGTGTTGAATATATATAAAGCGAAACTGAAAAGAGGCAGAAGATGAATGTGATAATACTCAGCAAAGCCCAGGTATCTGATGATACAAGAAGCGATACCAGATTGTACCAGTTTACAAAGAAGAGCTCAGGAATTTCCCGAAATCTGTCAACAATCATTGTCCTGGCTATCTGAAGGTTATAGTTTATGTCTTCATCTGTAGGATCAAGAAGATAGGCTCTCTCATAGTAAAGAATTGCGGCGGGAATATTCTGCAACTTAAAGTATGCGTTTGCAATATTGTAATTAAGACTGGCAGACCTGTTACCTTTATTGTATAATTCAGTCCAGATATCAGCAGCTTCCTGGTATCTGGCAGCGCTGTATAATTCTATTCCTCTGTTATACTGCTCATTACTGTTAACCTGAGCTTGAACTAACTGTGCAATAATTACCAGGAATAACAGAAGATATATTTTCAACGATGTTGCTTTCATTTTCAGGCTATTGAATTTTCTACTGTTTTTATAAAGTGTGAAGCTCCATTATACAGCGAAGCAGCCTCAGTTCCAGATGATGAAGGTGCAAATCTGGCGTATTCACATTTATCGAGTATTTCATTTAGCATTCCAATAACATCTTCACCTATACCCTTTTCTACCAGCGCACCAGTTATCCTGGTCCTTGTCATATCTGAGACCGGGATATTAAGTTTATCGCTAAGGTACCCCCACAATGCTTTCAGAATCTCTTCATGGAACCTGTCGAGCTGATTATCCTTAAGACACCGGGAAGCTTCACGCAATCTCCTGACTGCAACCTTTCCGGCTTTTCTGTTGCGCACTCTTGATATATCAGCATTTCTTTTTACATGTTCCCTTCTCAGGAAGAGTACAGCAAAAAATATTAATGCAGCCAGCAGGAAGAGGCTGTAATAATATCTCTTTTCAATCATAAGATTATCAGAAACTGTTGAAAAGTCAGGATCGGTTTTAATAAATCTTATATCCTTCCCCAGATATTTTACGTCCTCCCTTGAGACTCCTCCGTAAACTGTAATATCTGAACTCTGATCCAATCCCTTTTTGGCATAGAAACTGAATTCCTGTGTTCGTAGCTGCTCATATTTACCACTTTGAGTATTAAAGTAGGAGTATGTGACAGGAGGTATGGTAAAATCTCCGTAATGTCTGGGAATGAGAAGGAATTCAAAACTTTTCGTTCCTGTAGTTCCATTTATTCCATTCTTTATATCTTCTGTAGTTCGCGGATCATATATCTCAATATCAGGCGATAGTTTCAATGAGGGAGCAGCTGCAACTTTTAGATTTCCTGAACCTGTAATTGTAACCTTAAAATTTATGGCATCATTAACATTTACTGTATCCTTATTCATAACTGCCTTCAGGTCAAGTTTTCCTACAATACCTGAATAATCAGGAGGCTGATTTCCGGGGAGCGGATTAACATTTACTTTCGCAGGCTTGCTGGCTATCATCCTTGGGATAGTCTGATATGTAGAAAAGAAATCACCAAAGAAAGGGTCGCTCTGTCCTGACTTTTGTTGAATCAGAACTGTCAGCTGAACAGGATCAATAATGATTTCCCCGGTTTTTTGAGGATAAAGGAGAAACTGCTGAACAACTCCCGTTCCGTAAATCGTCCCGTTAATATTTTCCTGGTTCAATGATGTAAGAGGCGGAGTATTAAGATCTGTCTTCAGAAATCCGTTGAACTGGGGAAATTTAATTTCATTAAGACCTGAAATATTAATTCTGGTGTACAGCTTAACTGTAGCTGTAATTGGTTCACCCAGATAAACATCTTTACGGCTTAGCAGAAGGTTGACAAAAATATCATTACCTCCCGACTCAACCTCCTGTCCTGATGATTGTGCTGTAGCTGCACCACTCTGCCGGGAACCGTCACTGACAACTTCAATATAAAGAGAGTCTGATAAATAAGTTTTATTCTTCAGAATGAAAGTTGCCGGAGGAATTACGAATTTTCCTTCAGAAACAGCCTGGAGATAATAGATATATTTATAAGATGTGGATTGTGAAAGCCTGCCGTTAATGATCTGTGTACTCGAACTATAGGAAGTCTGTGGCCCCATCAGTTTATAGAAAGGACTGAATGATGGGGCTGCAAACTCACCACCGCCTGAATTTACAGTCCATGTCACACTAAACTGCTGTCCGGTCGTAACCACTGATGGATACTGTACTTTTACAGAAATATCCTGACCTGTTGCAGCAATTGCAGTCAACAACGTGGACAATAAAATCAGCTGGTATTTAAATAATTTCCTCATTTTTACTGTTAATATTACCAGTTTTTAACTGTTAACTTTCTTTCCCGGGCAGCTTTGGCCAGCTTTACTTTTTCCTGAACATTTTTCTCATCATTGGCAAGTGAATTTAAAAGTCGCTGGGCATCTTCCTTTGAAATTGTCTGCTCCTGCTCTTTTTGCTGGTTTTGCTGCTGATCCTGTTTCTGGTCTTTATTTTGCTGATTATCATTCTGTTTATCCTGATCATTTTTCTGATCCTGATTATCCTGGTTTTCCTTATTCTGATCCTGCTGATTCTGCTTTTGCTGTTCCTGCTGCCTTAGAAGATCCTGGGCATAAGCCAGGTTATATTTTGTCTCAAGCTTATCCGGCTGAAGTTTCAGAGAGCCTTTATACGCTTCAATACTCTCTTTTAGTTTTCCGGCCTGGAGAAAGGAATTTCCAAGATTATAAAGTCCGGCTGCTTTCTTATCACTGTCGTCAATCATGTTTATATTATCTGAGAACTGCCTGGCTGCCTCTTCATATTTGTTTTGTTTATACAGAGCATCACCAATGTTAAAAACAGCATCGGGAGATCTTTTATTATCATCGATTGCCTTCCTGTAAGAAATTTCTGCATCCTGAAATTTTTCTCTGCTGTAATCCCTGTTACCCTGGCGAATATATTTCTTATCGGCCTGGGCAGCAACGATAAGAGGAACAGACATTAACAATAAAAAAATTATTAATATCCTATTTATCATAAGTTTATTTATCGCTTCCATTTATTGAAGTGATTATATTTTAAATTTAAATAATCTGATATTAACAAGTTTTCTGTTCTTTCTGTCCATAATGATGAACTCAAGGATCAGGAAAAACAGAGTAATCGCTGCAAAGATCTGAAACTGGTCATTATATTCTGTATAAACTGTACTCTCAAGTTCCTGTTTTTTCATTTTTCTGATCTCACCAAATATTTCATCAAGACCAATATTTGAATTATTTGCCCTTACATAGTTACCACCAGTAGATAAAGCTACTTTCTTGAGTATATCCTCATCAAGTCGTGAAATGACAGTATTACCATCCACATCTTTTAAAAAGTCTTTTCGACCTCCTGTCTCAACAGGGACAGGAACACCCTGTTCAGAGCCAATTCCGATTGTATGTATTACGATTCCGGCTTTTGATGCTTCCTCTGCGGCTTCAACCGGATTGTCCTCGTGGTTCTCACCATCAGTAATAATAATCATTGCTTTACTTTTATCCTCACCCGGACTGAATGATCTGATGCCCAAAGATATTGCAGCACCTATTGAGGTACCTTGTTTTGGAACCATGGCAGGTCCGATTGACGAAAGAAACATCTTTGCAGATACGTAATCAGTGGTTACGGGTATCTGGGTATATGCATCACCGGCAAAGACAATTAATCCTATCTTGTCGTTGTCAAGATTGTCAACAACCCTCGAGATAGCCTGCTTTGCCCGTGTAAGTCTGTTTGGCTGAATATCTTCAGCGAGCATTGAATTACTTACATCGAGTGCAATTATTACTTCAACGCCCTGTTTTTTAACATCTTCTATTTTTGATCCGAACTGTGGCCGTGCAAGCATAATGACTCCAGATGCGAGAGCCAGGGTAATAATTATGAATTTCAGCACGGGTCGTGCAGATGATAGTTCAGGTATAAGATCGATAACGAGTCTCTGCTCTCCTATCCTGCTCAAGGTTCTTTTTCTTCTGTAAATTTCGATTATAAAAAGTACAATCATAACCGGCAACAGAAGCAGCAGATATAGTAACTCGGGGTTTGCAAATCTGAAAAGTTGCATTTCCTATGGTTTCTTTTAAGTTAAATTTCTAAAAACAGTATTTCGTATCAATATCTCCAAAGCTACCAGGATAAAGGCAATAAGCGCCGGGATAAAGAATTCCTCATCTTTCCTGCTAAACTGCCTGACATCGATTTTTGATTTTTCGAGCTTGTCAATTTCATTATACACCTGAATAAGTTTATTATTATCAGTTGCCCTGAAATACAAACCACCTGTAACATCCGAGATACCTTTAAGAATATCCTCATCGATCTCCACCGGCATATTCTGATACTGCAGTCCAAACGGGGTCTGAACAGGATAAGGAGCCATTCCCTGGGTACCCACACCAATTGTATACACTCTTATTCCAAATGTTTTCGCTATGTCTGCAGCAGTAGCCGGAGCAATTTCCCCACGATTATTAACTCCATCAGTTAGCAGGATTATTACCCTGCTTTTTGCATTGGAATCTTTAATCCTGTTCACCGCTGTGGCAAGACCATTCCCTATGGCAGTACCATCTTCAATCATTCCACTTTCGATGTCACGAAGCAGGTTGATCAATACAGCGTGATCGGTAGTTAATGGACATTGAGTAAAACTTTCACCGCTGAAAACCACCAGTCCGATCCTGTCATATGGTCTTCCGGAAATAAATTCAGTAGCCACATCTTTTGAAGCTTCAAGCCTGTCTGGTTTAAAATCGCGTGCCAGCATACTGCCCGAAATATCAAGGGCAAGAACTATGTCAATTCCTTCTGTTGTCACATCCTGAAATTTATCAGTGGTCTGTGGCCTTGCAAGTACTATAATTATAAGTCCGACAGCCAGAACCCTGAAACCAAACAATATATGACGAAGATAATGTCTGAATGTAAAGCCCGATTCATTAAACTGTGATAAACCCGGCATCCTGAGAGAGGCGCTGGCTTTTTGCTGCTTCAATACATAGAATATTATAATTGCCGGAACAATAAGCAACAGATAAAGAAAAAAAGGCTCGGCAAAAGTAATCTCTTTCATACCTTACCTCCTTTTTCTGTTATTTCAACATCCGGATCAGCAGCAACGGATTCTTCATGTTTTGTGGCTAGAACAAATCCCCACGCATCTTCAAAAAATTCCTCATTTTCAGAAGGTTCAGGCGTATATTTTGCAAACTTAACCATATCGGCACCTGAGAGTATCGCTTTAAGTTTAGTATAATTAGTATCCTTTTTAAATCCCGTTTTTAAAAGCATTTCAAGAGTTTCAGTAGTGGTGAGTTCAAGGGAAAAAACCAGAAATCTATTTTCAAGGTATTGTCTCAGTATCTCTGTTAGTCTTGAATAATATTCCTTTACTTCACCTTTTTGCCAGAGTTTATCTTCCTTTAGCTTCTCAAGTTCCCTGAAAGCTATTATATGTGCCGGTTCACTTATTGTTATTACTTCCTGTCCAGGCTTTAGTCTTCTGTATTTTTTATAGAATCTGATTCCGAAATATACCGCAGCAGCAATTACAAGCAAGAGTAACACCCAGGGCAGAATTTCTCCAATTGAAAGAGAAGCTTCGTAAGGAGCAATAATATCAAAAATATTAGCTGTTGAATCGGGAGGAGTAATCATAGGTCTGAGAACCTGCAGATAAGAATAATCAGAATAAAACCTTTTCAATCCAGCCTCATTCTTAAGTTCTGCGTAAATTGGCGGTACCTGATAAAATCCTGAATCAAAAGATGTTACCAGATATTCCTTTCTGATCCTGATAGTACCTTTCGAGTTATCGGTACTATCAATGACTGGTCCTCTCAATATTTCGATTTTAGCAATAATAGTGTCACTGAACTCAGGTATTGAAAGTGAAAGACCTGCAGGCTGATCAACTGTTACTGTAAATGCAATCTGGTCACCAATGAATATTTTAGTCGTATCAAAGGCGGCATTAACAGTGATTTCCTGACCTTTGGATGAAGAATGCAGAGTTATTATTAGGCATATAAGCAGAAAGATTTTTTTCATCCTGACTATCTCTTTTTGAACAATTTAATAAGAGGTTTAACATAATCCAGATCAGTTCTCAGTTCAGCATAGTCAACCCCGCAACGGTTGAAAATATTTTTAATACTCTCGAGATGCGTATTCCACCAGTTATTATATGCAGTCCTGGTTGCAGCAGATGAAGTATCAACCCATTTTTCGATTCCTGATTCAGCATCAAGTACTTTCACCAGTCCGACATCAGGTAAAGAATTCTCCAGTTTGTCGAAAATCTTTAATGCAACAATATCATGTTTATTTGAAGCTATCTTAAGAGATTCTTCAAAGTCGGGTGCAATAAAATCTGATATAATAAATGCTGTGCACCTTTTCTTAATAATATTTGTCAGAAATCTGAGAGGCTCATTGAGGTTTGTGTTCCTGCTTTCGGTGTGAAAATCAAGAAGCTCTCTGATTATTCTGAGAATATGCTTCCGACCCTTCTTCGGATGTATTGTTTTTTCAATCTTATCAGAAAAAAAGATTACTCCTATTTTATCATTATTAAAGATTGCTGAATAGGACAAAACGGCTGCAATTTCAGTCATCAGATCTTTCTTAAATGTAACAGAAGTTCCAAAATGCCCTGATCCGCTGACATCAATTAATAACATAACCGTAAGTTCACGCTCCTCCTCAAATATCTTAACATAGGGTTGATTGAACCTGGCAGTAACATTCCAGTCAATGCTTCTTATGTCATCACCATACTGGTAAGCCCTCACTTCACTGAAAGCAATACCCCTGCCCTTGAATGCACTGTGATACTCGCCGGCAAAAATATGCCGGCTGAGTCCACGTGTTTTTATCTCAATCCGCCTTACTTTTTTTAATAATTCGGTTGCTTCCACTTTCCAGAAAATTATTTTTCAGGTTCAATAATAATTGAGAATGACCATTCATCATCCACAAGCTTCAGAAAATAGCGCTTGCCTGATTGTTTATCGATCCACATATTTTCGCTGGTACGCTGATAGGTGGAGTCAAGCTCTATAATTTTTGAACTTCTGACACTGCTATTGTATACAATCTTTATATTGGTACATACTGAATCGGGTGAAAGAAAGAAGAGCATGGTCTGTGTATCATATCTGTCAGAATATTTAAGATAACTAAACGACTTATTACTAACTCTTTCCAGATTCATTTCCCGGTTATTTGCACTCATATATTTCTTTATATACTTTGCGTCATATCCGATAAGATTCTGACTGTAGGATGTAAATACAGTCATCAGAAACAGTGACACAAAGAAGCATTTCTTCATAGACTGTATATTAAGGGACCTCTACTGCATTAAGAATTTCAGAAATTATATGATCCTGATTGATATCCTCAGCTTCAGCCTCATAAGTTAGTCCTATCCTGTGCCTCATTACATCCGGGCATATTACCCTTACATCTTCAGGAATTACAAATCCCCTTCTTTTTATGAAGGCAAGGGCTTTGGCAGCAAGAGCCAGGTTAATAGATGCTCGTGGTGAGGCTCCGTATGCGATCATGTTTTTGAATTTATCAAGACCATAATCTTCTGGTTTACGGCTTGCAAAGACAATATTAAGGATGTAATTTTCTATCTTTTCATCCATATAAACCTCCCTAACGACATTTCTTGCCCTGACAATATCATCAGTTTTAAGCACAGTACTAGCTTTTGGAAAGTCCTTGGCAAGGTTTTCCCTGACTATTAATTTTTCTTCGTCCAAAGTCGGATAATCTATCAGAACCTTCATCAGGAACCTGTCTACCTGCGCTTCCGGCAACGGATAGGTACCTTCCTGCTCAATTGGATTCTGAGTTGCGAGAACAAGAAAAGGTTCCTCTAGTTTGAATGTTGATTCACCGATAGTTACCTGTCGCTCCTGCATAGCTTCCAGCAATGCACTCTGGACTTTTGCCGGTGATCTGTTTATCTCATCAGCAAGTATGAAATTTGCAAATACAGGTCCTTTCTTTACAATAAACTCCTCTTTTTTCTGACTATAAATCATTGTACCGATAAGGTCGGCAGGAAGCAGGTCTGGAGTAAACTGAATCCTGCTGAATTTTGCATCAATGACAGAAGCAAGGGATTTAATTGCAAGAGTTTTTGCCAGTCCGGGCACTCCCTCGAGCAGGATATGCCCATTAGCAAGTAAACCTATCATAAGGCTGTCTGTGAGATGTTTTTGTCCCACAATGACCTTATTCATTTCCATTCTTATCATTTCAACGAATGAACTCTCCTTTTCAATTTTTTCATTCAATAACCTGATATCAGGGGTCTGCTCCATTTCAAATAAATTTTAGTCAGCAAATATAATACTTTAATGTACGAGGTTTTTTCACAATATAGTGTTCACTTAAAATTGTACACAAAAAAAACATGTGAAAAAATAAGGTCTTGTTAAGGAGTGTTAAACTTTTGTTAAATAACAGCATTTGTCAGCTGAGCGTAAATGGATTCCATTTAAACGCCGATCTGGCTGAAGTTCGTAAGGCCATTAATAAGGCAAGTGGAAGAACTGCTATGTTGAAATCCTGTGGCATCAATCTATGGGTAATCAGAAATATCACTGATATCCCAAATACTATCCTGAACCACATAACACCAGGTTTTCCCATTATCAGTGAATAGAGACATAACAAAAGAAACGGATTGAGCCAGATAATATTGAGATTCATCTTCATCTGCTGATGATCGGTAAAGAAATTGAAGAATATCATCATCACAGCAAGAACTGAAAAGAGAAACATTATAACAATATCTATTGCATTAATGATTGATCTTTTTCTGATAAGTGGTACTATAATAATTATAATTACAAGCAGCAGAGAAAATACATTTTCAGGAGCAAATAATTTCCTGTATTTTAATTCCGGCAGATCATAATCAAGGACAACCACTGAATTCTGAAGGAGCGGGATCATTTTTCCATCCCTGTTAATTACTGTTTCGCTCAGACACTGCTGCATATCAAGTGGAAGGAACATCATATCACGGAATGTGGTCTTTTTATCGCCCGGCGATCCCATTATAAGGTCAATACCAAACCTGAGCCATGGATACGGCGCCTGATACTTACCGGTCATACTCCTGAATGTAGGTCGATCGACAGACTCTTCGGGAGGATAGAGTAATTTGCTCCCTACCGACTTTTCAAGCAGATCTCTTATTCTCGTGGAACAATCATCGTAAAAAAAGTCATACCGGTATTTTACATTTTCGGGTTTCAGATTTTCATTAATCAGGGTTAGAAGTATCCGTGTTTCAGATGAAATTAAATTGATCTGCTGTGAGAACACTGCCCTCTCCTCGTAGAAATATGTGCGAAGGAAATTGTCCATACTTTCAGATACAAGCATGTAATCAAGTCTGCCTTTAGCAAACTTCCAGGCAAAGTTGGGAGTACTGAAATCAAAAACACCCCAGTTATATACTTTATCAGTCTGATTTACTTTATCGACAACGCGTAAAGCACTGTGGCCGTAAATTGAGTATGTTTCAGTTCCCGGATTACAGGTGAGAAGATATACAAGGGTGTCATTGCCTGGCTGTGAATACACCTGAAAAATAAAAAATGAAAAAAATAATGTTAGTAATTTTCTGTGTTTTTTCATCCGTAGTAAATTATTTATAAAGGTCATATGGAACCACACATGATTGAAAATGAATTATTTTCATAAGTGTTTGTGTTTGGAATCAGTCAAGTGGGTTTCATTTCCGGAATTTTTGTAAACCTAAGAGATTTTTAGGAAAAATGAAAGTAATAATGCATACCTTATTTCCTCCTTGAGATTTTATTAGCAACATATTTTTGAATGTCTGACCTTTCATTTTTTATTATCTTGCATAAGTGAAAACCTAAAG
>CAYLYN010000067.1:0-20422 GCA_964387565.1 uncultured Rikenellaceae bacterium
GCACGATTGGGATCAGATAATTTTTTAAAACAACAACCTAAATGAACAAGTCACATAATGATGTATGGAATAATTGTCTGCACATAATAAAAGACATCATTCCATCCATCAGTTTTAAAACCTGGTTTGAACCAATTATTCCACTTAAGCTTGAAAACAATGTCCTGACGATCCAGGTACCCAGTCCGTTTTTTTATGAATATCTCGAGGAGCAGTATATTGAAATTCTGAGAAAAACACTCAGACGTGAAATTGGCGCTGATGCCAAACTAGAATACAATGTTGTTATGGAGAATGCAAATTACTCCAATGGCAAACCATATACAGTAAGATACCCGTCAAGAAATAAAACAGAACTTAACAATAAACCGGTTCAGGTACCTTTCGATATTACACAACCATCTATAAGAAATCCCTTTGTAATACCGGGTATAAAAAAAGTACATTTCGATCCTAAACTGAATCCAGATTATAATTTCAACAATTATGTTGAAGGGGAATGCAACAGGCTGGCCAGATCTGCAGGTATCGCAGTTGGCAATAATCCGGGAGGAACTGCCTTTAATCCGCTTATGATTTATGGCGATTCAGGCCTTGGAAAAACACATCTTGCACAGGCAATTGGAATCCTGGTCAAGGAAAAACACCCCGACAAAACAGTTCTTTACGTTAACGCAAATAAATTTCAGACTCAGTTTGTTGAATCAGTAAGGAACAATAATAAGAATGACTTCCTTCATTTTTACCAGATGATTGATGTCCTTATACTGGATGATGTACATGAGTTCGCAGGGAAGGAAAAAACCCAAGATACTTTCTTTCATATATTCAATCATCTGCATCAATCAGGGAAACAATTGATTTTAACAAGCGACAGGCCACCGGTTGAGCTTCAGGGAATGGAACAAAGACTTCTTTCAAGGTTCAAGTGGGGCTTACAGGCGGATCTGCAGCGACCAGATTATGAGACACGTCTGGCTATCCTGAAGAAAAAAGCATATAACGATGGAATAGAACTTCCTGAGGAGATATTTGAATTTCTCGCAATAAATATCTCAAACAATATCCGCGAACTTGAAGCAGTACTCATCTCACTGTACGCCCAGTCAACACTGAACAGGAAAGAGATTACTCTTGACCTGGCCAGAATGATGGTTGAAAAACTCATCAGTACAACCCGACGTGAGATTACGATAGAATATATCCAGAAGATTGTCTGTGATTACTATAAAATCCCTATTGAGCTCATTCAGGGCAAAACAAGAAAAAGAGAGATTGTCCAGGCAAGACAGGTATCAATGTTTTTCTCAAAAAGCCTGACAAAAGCTTCCCTGGCAAGCATCGGATCTCATATTGGTGGAAAAGACCATGCGACGGTTCTACATGCATGCAAAACGGTCAATAATCTGATTGACACTGATAAGCACTTCAGGAACCAGATAAATGAGATTGAGAAGAAACTGAAGGTGTAAGAAAGGGCTCAGGGCTCAGGGCTCAGGGCGCAAGGCTCACGGCGCAGGGCTCAAGGCGCAAGGCGCAGGGCGCAAGGCGCAAGGCTCACGGCGCAGGGCGGAGAGCTCAGGGCAAAGGGCGCAGGGCACCATCCTCCGCTGAAGCTACGGACTTCGTCCGCCATAGCGGACTACGTCCGACGAAGACGGATGGCAAAGCAGGGCATACTACACACGATTCAGGGAAAAAATGACTCCCCTCCCGTGAGGGATTGGGGGTGGATTTTGCTGCAATCAATACAAAATGTCCGGCATATGACACAGGAATTTAAGAAGGACTTAAGGAAGCAAAATTAAAAGAAGTGCAGGTTTCCTTTATTTTTTCAATCTGAAATTTTTCTTGTCAATTTCTCTGACACATCTGAATCCAACCGTTGAACTTCTGTCGAATCCTGGTGATACAAGCAGGATTATCTGAGTATGTTCAAGTGATTGAGGTCCACCCTGGAGATACCATGAGCTTGATTCTGGTTTAAAGTAGCTGCCACCTCTTATGACACCAAAATAACTGGTTCCATTGAAATAGATATCATTAGTCATCTGCCATACATTACCAACCATATCCATGGCACCGCAGGGGCTTTGTCCTTTTGGAAATGCATCAACCGGAGTCTGACGGTTAAAGGTATTATTACAGTATGTGCCATGAAAATCATTGCCCCATGGCCATTTACGTTTATCAGTTCCCTGAGCTGCCAGCTGCCATTCTGCCTGAGTCGGGAGTCTTTTCCCAGCCCAGCGTGCATAAGCTTTCATATCTTCAAGACTCACATTAACCACAGGATATTTGTCCTGTCCCTGCCTGTAAACACCAGATTGCCAATGCTTAAGATATCCTGATGTATCTGCAGGGCGATAACCGGAGGAGCTGATGAATTCATAATATTCAGCATTTGTAACAGGGTACCTGTCAATAAGAAAGCTGTCAATAGCTACTCCCATGGAAGAGATATCCGGATAAGGTATAAATTCATCTCCAGATTTAAGATTCATAAAAAGAGTTGATCCCGGAACAAGTACCATTTCTTCAGGAATAGTTGCAGATGGGGATGCCGGAATAACCTTGCTTATCAACCAGGGTTTACCACCCTTAATCCTCAGAATATTTTCATCCTTAAGCCTTTTATCCTCAATAACCTGAAGAACAAGTTTCCCTTCATAATAACCAAACAGGTCTCTTATTCTTACCATTGAATCAACAGGCAGGTTTAGTTCTTTAAATTTTCCATTATAACCAGGATCTCCTTTCCATATAACCAGTTTTCCAGATGACTTGCATTTTAATTTCAGGGAATCCCCGTATATTTTTGATTCCAGAAGTTCCGGAAAGCCGGCAATACATTCAACTGAGCCTTCATTCCTTGTATTATTATATGAAGAATCATATCCAGCTGCATCTACTTTCAGGTACTTTTTGCCATTTAAAACTGTCGGAACAACTTCTTCATGATTCCAGAGAGAAACGAAATGAAAATTTTCTTTTTCTTCAGCTGCAAATAAAGCTCCCTTAACCCCTTCGGGTCTCATATTCAGGATAGTATAAACAATTTTGCCTCCGGCACTCCATTTGTTTACATAGACCCTGTCTTTAGTGGTGGAGACTAATGGTATCCAGTTCTGATCGAGAAAAGCATCATTATTCTGTCTCAGAATAAAAGTTGTTTTTGCCAGGAAGTTCATATCACTTTCAAATGACTCACCTCTCCCACCTGGCCGGAACATATTAAGTTCGCTGCCATATCCATTAAAAAAGGAAACAGCAATCTCCCTGTGAAGAATATCCTCTCCCACATCGCATACTCTGAATATTGCAAAATCAGGTTTTATAAGTTTATTCAGGTTAAGTTCCGGGCTGAGAAACAATGCATTATGAACTCTTCCCGAGGTGATTCCCTGCATATCTCCGGGAACTGCCATGCCTTCTGAGTACATAATTACTCCTCTCCTTACACTGTCAGCTGCTTCCTGCAGCTCTGGCGCTGAATTACCCCTGGTGTCAAGGACCACACCATCAGCTTCGGTATCAGCAATAAGTTTTGAGAGGCCTGTCAAATGATCATCCGTTCTGGTACTATTATCCCATGGGTTATATGAAACAAAGAATTTTGTACCTTCCAGTTGTGACATTCTGATGAAGTTCCTTAGCTGATCGAGTCCGCCTGGCAGATCGCGGTACAGATCCCACTGATTCCTCTGATCCAGACCGAGTCTGGGCCAGGTTGGCCAGATACCGAAAATGTCAAGATTTCCAAACTTCTCCTTATATTTTTTAAGAGTTTCAGGGTAAGTATATTTACCAGTGAACCTGTCATTAAACTCCTTGTCCCATGCCATCTGCAGAATTATAATATAACTCTCTTTAATCCACGAAAGATCCTCTCTCTCAAATAAGGTGTTGTCGAATTCAGCTACGTCATAAAGGTACCTGTCTTTGAATATTTTACGTAGACCTTCCTGCCATTCTCCTGAATAAAGCTCAGTGTACATATTATAGGATACTCTGGCGGTCGGAGGAAGAACCGATTCATATCTTTTTTTCACTCCTTTTTCAACACTCCTGCGCCGTAACACTGAACACAACGAAATATTATTACTGCAGTAAAATGAGGAATATCCGAGTTCCCATGCATTATCAGGCAGGATGACCCTTACAGGCTTGTATCCCGGACGAAAGAGCCATGCTCTGGCCAGATCAGCTGGACCGCTTCCGGTAATATATACAGAAGAAGTATCTTCCCCAAATGGTACGCAATTACTAATTATCAGTGTATCCCGTCCGGTATTTATAAATTCCAGCTTACCTTTCCAGGTGCTCCCCGAAGTATCATCTGCGGTAAAGTTCACCTGCAGACCGTTATCATAAATCTGAGTGTAGTTGTTTCCGTTTTTTGCAACATTAACTCCTGATGAATTTTTGGGGTTACCGTTTAACAGGAAGCTATAAAGCGGCCTGCTTCCGTTTATTTCCAGAACTGTGGAGTCGGACATCAGTACAGAGTTCACAGTTAATCCATGGCTGTATGCTATTTGAATTTCAGATAGCTGCTGTGCACTTGAAATTAAACTAATGGAAGTCAGAAATACAATTAAAAATCCCCTTAATCCCTTTAAACCATCCATAAACAACGATGAAAAATAATTTGCAAGATAATTCTTAGAACTCAAACACCACTTTAAAACTTCAATATTTTCATTTTATTGAAATATATTGTACTTTTAAGTTTGATATAATTGATGAAGTAGTGATGTCAGCAGCAGGGAAAATTTTTAGATACTTTATTTTATTCTTACTCATTCTAACGTTTACTGACTGTGCTTCCTCAAATAAGAATTCTTATTCTGCAAAGAGAAAGTCAGCTTCCCGGGTAAATACTTCGCAGCTGGGACGGAATAAGTATTATTTCTCATCAGGTTATCAGAAAAAACTAAGCAAGAATTATAAAAAGAAGCGTTAGCTGATTTTATTCGTTGAAATTTACAGTAAGTCCGTCATAGGCAAGGTTTGTTCCATTCGGTAACTCCTTTGATACCTCTGCATGATATCCCATCTGATGGCTGATATGTGTAATAAAAGCTTTCTTTGGAGAGATCTCCCTGATAAGATCAAGAGCTTCACGAAGGTTGAAATGTGAAATATGTTTCTCTTTTCTAAGAGCATTAATTACAAGATATTTAACTCCATACAACTTCTCCTTACTCTCTTCAGGAATATAATTTGCATCTGTTATATATGCAAAATTCCCGATCTTGAATCCGTAAACAGGAAGATGGTAATGAAAGACTCTTACGGGTACTATCTCAAGTCCTTTAATTGAGAAACCATGTTCAGGAATTTGAATCAGCTTCATTTTGGGTATTCCCGGATACTGAATCTCCGAGAAAACATAGGAGTACTCTTTTCTGATGGCCCGCTGAACCCTGTCTTCAGAATAGATGTCAATAGCCGACTGGCTTCTGTAATTAAAAGCCCTTACATCGTCGAGACCTGCAATATGGTCTTTATGTTCATGTGTCAAAATTATACCATCGAGTTTTGAAACCTGTGCCTTCAGCATCTGTTGCCTGAAGTCAGGTCCGGCATCAAAAAGCAATGTTATATTTTCAGTCTGAAGCAGAAGTGAAGTTCTTAGTCTTTTATCATGAGGGTCATCAGATTTGCAGATATCACAATCGCATGCGATAACCGGTACTCCCTGTGAAGTTCCTGTTCCTAAAAAAGTAATTTTCACAAAATAAGATTTACAAAACAAACCTACTTAAAATTCAACAATTCCCAAAAGACACTATAGTATTATTGATTACTCAGACCATTGTTTATTTCTTATATTTGGTAATACTTATTTTCTACTATGGCCGGACGACTGTTTCTTATACCTGTAACACTGGGAGGAGAAGAATATTCCAGTGTCATACCTGATCAGGTTTTAATTATAACCAGGAATCTAAGGTACTTTATTGTCGAGGAACTAAGAAGTGCCCGCAGATATCTCAGGCTTATTGACAGGCAGTTTCCTCTTGATGACAGTCACTTTTCAATACTCAATGAGCATACACCGGATACAGATATTGATATTTTTCTTGAACCTATAAAGAATGGATTGGATATTGGATTGATGAGTGAAGCAGGTTTACCCTGTCTTGCTGATCCCGGATCAAAGATAGTTTCAATAGCCCACAAAAGGCATTACACCATAATACCCTTGGCCGGTCCTTCATCAATTATTCTGGCACTTATCTCATCGGGTTTTAACGGACAAAATTTTACCTTTAATGGTTATCTGCCTGTTAAACCAGATAAAAGGATCATTAAGATCAGAGAGCTTGAAAAGCGGGCCAGGGAAGGATACTCACAGATCTTCATGGAAACTCCTTACAGAAACCAGAGAATGATAGAGACTCTTACATCGATATGCAGCAATGAGACAAACCTGTGTATTGCTGCTGATATAACTCTTAAGTCAGAATGGATCAGGGCAATGAAAATATCTGAATGGAAAAAAAACGTGCCTGATCTCAAGAACAGGCTTGTGGTATTCATTCTCGGTTAACCTTATTTGCCGGGTCCCAGTTTTACATCTACAATCTGGACTTCAAAAAGCAGTGGTGTATATCCACCGATACCTCCATAATAATTCCCCATAGAACCATATCCAAGGGAAGAGGGAACCAGAAACCATGATTTACCTCCCTGTGCCATATACGTCAGTCCTTCATTAAAACCTGCAATAATTCCGGGAGTGCCTACAATAATTTCCAGGGGAGAGGTAGCTCCGACATTTGAATCAAAGACACGGCCGTCAAGAAATTTTCCGGTATATCTGACAAATACTGTATCAAATTTTACCATAGTTCTACCTGTACCTTTTACAATTTCAAGATAATAGAGACCGCTGGGTTTCAATTCAAAATTAAGTGTGCTGTTTCGGTCGAGGTAATCCAGAATTTCCTTTTGTTCCGCAGCTTCGTACTCATTAGTTTTATTACATGAAACCAGACCGATCATTATTATTAGCACAGATAAAATCGAAAATAGAAACTTCCTTGTCATTAATATAATTTTTAAGTTGCGCAAATATAAATATTTTTACCGGATCACCTGAATATTATATACTACCGGTGATCTAGGAGGTATCTTCTTTCCATCACCTATTAGTCCATATGCCAGGAAAGGAGGTAAAATAAATATTGCTTCAGAGCCTGGTCTTAGTAATCTGAATCCTTCATTTAAACCTGCAGGCAGCTCGCTCCTGCCAATCCGGATATCATTTGGACCCTTATCCTCTGAACTGTAACACAGCGTACCATCAAGCAAGTGGCACTGGTAGTTATAAACAACCCTGTCATTCTCTTTAAACAGTTCTCCTTTGCCGGCTTTTGTAATACAATACCATAATCCGGAGGAAGTTTCGGTCATTGTCAGTCCTTTCCTTTCAAAATAACTCTGAATACGTTCCCTGTCCTTTTGTATAATATACCGGTTAACATCAACCATTTCATCCCTGCCGGGTCGGTATCCGGATGTTGCTTTATCCGTCCTTTCCCTGCATGAGAGAGAAAGTAGAAAAAGCACTGAGATGGTAAATACTTTAAAGCTCATAAGCTGGTTAAAGAGTGTCAAATCTCCAGGCATTTTCCCTGAGTACCTTAAGGAAGAAATTGATGGTATTCTCAAGTGTATCAAAATATTCTCCTCCGGAAGCATTCATATGTCCACCGCCTGAAAAATATTGAGATGCTATTTCATTGGAGGGGAAGTTACCCTTAGACCGGAAGGAAAGCTTTATAAATCCATCCTTCTCGATGAAAAGTGTTGAGAAGACAATTCCTTTTATTGAAAGCGGGATGTTAACAAATCCTTCTGTATCTCCCTTTACATGATTGTATTCCTTCAGATCATTCTTTGTAAGGAAAATATATGCACTTTTAAGTTCCGGCATAACAACCATCCTTTTATTAAGTGCATATCCCTGCAAACGCATCCTGTCAGCCGAGTAATTATTATAGATAAGATTTAGAATTCTTTCCTTCTCAAGTCCGGTCTCCAGCAGGTCACCGACTATTCTTAAAGTGCGGGCAGTATATGAACCATGATCAAAATTACCTGTGTCAGTAATGATCCCGGTATAAAGCGCTTCAGCATAAATCTTGTTCATGAAAGGCTTTCCGTTGATTTCAGATATCAGCTCATGAATTAGTTCGGATGTTGAACACATTGATGATTCAGAGATAACCATATCTGCAAAATCAACTGGATTGAGGTGATGATCAATCAGTATTTTTTTTGCAGGTGAAGCTTTAACCAGACTCTCTGCTTCTCCCAATCTGTTAGGCTGATTGAAGTCAACCATTATTATAAGATCGGCAGCTTTGATAAGTTTTACACATTTTCTCCTGTTACGTATAAAAATATTTATCTGATCGCTCCCATCCATCCATTTCAAAAACTCCTGGAGGTAATTAGGGGTCATCAAACTGACATTCCTGCCTATAGATTTAAGATACTGGGATAGAGCAATCTGAGATCCAATGGCGTCTCCATCAGGATTGATGTGAGAGATGATCATGATATTATCACTAGAACAAAACAGATTAGTTAATTGTTTTGTATATTTGGAAAGATCTAACACCTGCAAATAGTTTTAAGTTTTTAAAGATAAATATTATTCCTTAAGCAATTCTATTCAGAAGTAACATTAAACCTTTTATGTATACCGATTTCACATTTTCTATAATCAAGCCAAACGCTGTAAGAACTGGAAAAACAGGGCCTATCCTGGCCATGATTAATGAAGCAGGATTTGAAATTGCAGCAATGCGGATGGTGCGACTAACAAAACCACAAGCTGAATCATTCTATTCAGTGCACAAAGGAAAACCTTTTTTTGAAGGGCTCATAGAGTTTATGACATCAGGTCCGGTAGTAGTTATGATATTAAGGCATGAAAATGCAGTAGAACTGTTTCGGAAACTTATCGGATCGACCGATCCTAATAAGGCAGAACAAGGTACAATAAGACAGCTTTATGCTGTTTCAACCCAGATGAATGCAGTACATGGATCGGACAGTGCTGAAAATGCCGCAATTGAAGCCAGCTTCTTCTTTTCAGGAGTTGAGCGTTTCCTCTAGAAATACTGATAATGAATCTAAAACATATTCCTGATTTCTCAGATAAAAAAACTCTTGAGAAATTATCTTCGGCGTTTACCCTGTCAGATATGGAAATATTTATATTTCCTGAACTATTCTACCCACTGGTACTTGCTAATATAATGTCACCTGAGATATGGAAATGGAGGGATGATTTATGGTTTAAGGATATTGAAAAGAAAAGTTTCAATTATAAAGTAAACCGTATCAAGCAATATATTATTCAGAATTATGTATTTAATCTTGACCTAGCTACATGGGGGCTGACCACTAAGGATAAGGAGATAGCAAGATTCAGTGATTTCTTTGATACCGGGCTGCTTAAAAAGTCTAATGCACTATTCGGATATGAAGGTGATAAGTACTATTTTGATATTGACATACGTAAACATTTTGGCCTTGACAAATATAACTCAGATATTATACCCTACTGGAAAACGGAAACAATAGAGGCTATGACAGCCTTCAGGTATAAAGAAGGCTTCTCCAGCGGAGCAGGTGAATGTGTCTCATTGTCAGCCCTGTATGCAGCTGCAATGTTCGTAGTGGGAAGAATCCCTCTCGAGAAGATCTTTCTTATTGCAACTCCTCTGCATTCACAGAATTTCTTAACTGAAAAAGACGGGCTGATCACAAATAACCGCAGGATAGTTACAAAAAACATGTGGTTCAATGGTACATCCCTGTCAGAAAAAGCAAGACGGGCACTGGAAAACGAGAAAGTAACAATTGTATCGCATATCACAGGACATATACATCTGTTATATGAAGAGGCAACAATTGATGAAGGAGCATATAAGCTATTCTGCGATAGACTGCATGAATTTCTGACATCAGATCTTACCAGTCTCATTTTCATAAACTTTCTTCGCTTCAAGTCAAAGTATAAATCACTGTTCCAGTTCAGATGCGACTGCTCCGGAAGCGACAGGTTTATTTCACTTGAGAAAATGTTTGAATATGAACACACAAGCAGATACAATGTTTCGGTTGAATCGAGGGAATTACTGGTTAAGGAGATTGAGGGTGATGAATTTCACATGAGCCCGATCCAGGGTAAACTCTTTCTCAATGATGTGGAAGATATAATTTCAAGTCAGAAACACAGAAGTATTGAAGAGGTTGAAGAAGAGCTTATTAAAAGATCCGGACCTGAATTCAAAAATGCTCTTGAAGAGCTGTTTTCAGATCTTCGAGATTTCGTTACAATTAATCCGAAACTACCGGATCCCGACAAAAAATTCCAGGAAAGCTTTGTACTTTTCATAAGTACTTCTGACAGTCGTGATAAAATAATTGAAAAAGTAAATGGAAGTATAGACAGGTCAGAAATGGCCATGCTGTCACTGTATGTATACAGGGATATGGACAGGATTGACTGGAAACCCTTTATCAAGGCTGCCATTGAAAGAAATCCTGTTTGCTTCAATGACCTGGCCGGTATGAGTACAGATGAAATATATGGTTCATTAAACGAACTTCCTGATGAATCAATATATGAAGATAACCGACTGGCTCTTCCAGATGAAGTATGGAACTTCAGAAGAGGTGATGGTATTGAAAAAGCCATTTTACTGGCAGATGTTATCCTAAATACAGTAAAGAACGCCCGCATTACAATATACATAAACAAAAGGGAGGTAAAACTTGAAGCTGATGGAAAGACTTATTATTTCATATCGGTAAAGAAATTCAGAAAGACAATTACAGTTTCAGACAGTGAAATAATTATCTCCTGACAAAGAGGGAGGCCTGTGTTATCTCAGAACAATATCCCTGATAACCTCCTTTCCTGCTTTTTCATTCAGCTTACTGCGAAGAGATTCCCGCAGCATCATAAGCTCATTCCTGACTACCGATGAAGTAAGATGAACATATAAAACGTGGTCTTTTACATATATCTTTGAAGTTCTGGAACTTATAGCTTTACCTACTGTCTCTTCCCATGAATTAACCAACGCAGTCTCTGACAGTTTATCACCAAGATTCATCTCTGCAATGTAATCTTTGATAGCTTCAGCAAGGGTTATTGTTTTACTTCGTCTCATCAGAAGGTTCTTCCATTTTGTTTAACAGCATCCACCCTGTTATTATCAATTGAGAACAGTTTATAATCAGTATTGTGACTGGTAAGGATATCGTGAAGCCTGCTGCTGTGTGTATCAGTAATAAATATCTGGCCAAAACGGTGGTCGCCGACAAGCCTGATGATCTGTTCCACCCTTTCTGCATCGAATTTATCAAAAATATCATCCAGAAGCAGTATTGGAGTAAATCCGGCTTTACGTTTTATATAATCAAACTTGGCAAGCTTAAGGGCCACAAGATAGGATTTCTGCTGTCCCTGGGAGCCAAGTGATTTTACAGGATAGTCATTCATTTGAAGGATTAAGTCATCCTTATGAATACCCACTGTTGTATACTCAAGAAACCTGTCCTTTTGAATTGCGTTTGACAGCGCTGTTCTGAAATCACCTTCAGCAAGATGTGAGCTATAACTCAGTTTTACTTGCTCCTTCCCAGATGAAATCATTGTATAATACTCCTGGAACACAGGGATCAGATCATTAACAAGATTCTGTCGTTCACTGAAGATATAATTCCCATATTTTATAAGCTGTGAATCCCATATTGAGAGCATATCTTCATCAAAGTTACCGCCTGATCTGAAATCCTTTAATAGCCTGTTGCGTTGCTGAAGAGCTTTATTATAAGAGAGTAGTGATTCAAGGTAACCTGAATCGTACTGACTTATTATCTTGTTCATGAATCTCCTGCGGTCTTCGCTCCCCTCTGAAATCAGCGCACTGTCTGCTGGCGATATCATTACCACAGGATACCTTCCAACATGATCAGAAATTTTCTGGTATACCTTCCCGTTAAGTTTAAACAGCTTTTGCTTCAGCTTCTGGAAAGCACAATAGATATCATCCTCTGAACCATCCCTCTCCATAGTACCCCTTAAAATGAAATATTCCTCTCCATGCCTGATGTTAATACTGTCAATATTGTTGAAAAAACTTTTGGCAAGTGACAGGTAATGAATTGCATCCAGGATATTGGTCTTTCCCACCCCGTTATTACCAACAAAGCAGTTTATCTTCGGAGAGAACTCAAGTTCCGAAAGTTCATAATTTTTGAAATTTGTAAGGATCAGTTTTTTAAGATACATGAAATCTGCTAAAATTAAAAGACCAAAGTTAATTGGATAAAGGCAAAAGACAAAAGACAAAAGATAATAGTTAATAGATAAAAGGACTAGGGCATCAGCTAACAGCATTACTGGAGCTATAAAGCTTTTGTTCAGTTCCCTGATAGCATGATTAATTGACTTTTAAAACCAATTTATCATTATCGTTTATTAAATATTTTTTAATTGTCTGAAAAAAATTACTTTTGCGGTGAAAAATTTTGAAGTTAAACAGTAAAGACCATTATGGCAAAGAACAGGAAGGATCCTAATCCACAGACTATATCAAATGTTGAGGAGACGCTTACCAGAACAGAAAAATTCCTTGAGGATAATTACAAGCCGTTGCTTACAGGACTTGCAGTTATAGTCGCAATCGTCGGACTTGTATGGCTTGGCAGGCTCTATCTTTCAAAAAGGAATGATGAAGCTCAGTCGCAGATCTATCAGGCTGAAAAGTATCTTGAAATGGATTCACTTAACCTGGCTCTCAACGGTGATGGGAACTATCTTGGTTTCATAGATATTGCAAAAAGCTACAAAGCAACAAAAACAGGGAACCTTGCAAATTACGGTGCAGGTATATGTTATCTTCATCTTGGCGACTATCAGTCTGCAATTGACTATCTCAACAAGTATTCAAAAAAGGATAAGGTAATAGGATCGCTTGCACTTGGAGCTACAGGTGATGCATATGTCGAGCTCGGTGAACTGGAGAAAGGTATTTCAAAATATATTGAAGCTGCTGATTTTGCTGAAAATTCATTCAACACACCTCTATTTCTTATGAAAGCAGCAGAAATTTATGAACTTACGGGAAAGTTTTCCGAATCATTGAAACTATATGAGCGTATTGAGAGTGAATATCCCGAAAGTACAGAAGGATCGTCTATTGAAAAAAACATTGCCAGAGTAAAGCTTCTTATAAAATAGCAGAGTTTTTTTAGTATTTATAAAACAGCGCATCTGGCTCATTTTTAATTGAGAAAGATGCGCTTTCCTTTAAATATACAAAATGGGTACAACCAATTTATCACATTATAATCCTGAAACCGTACCTGATGCCTCCGAAATGAGGTTTGGCATTGTGGTATCTGACTGGAACCGGGAGATAACCTGGTCACTGCTGGAAGGAGCAGCCAGTACTCTTACAAAACATGGGGTTTCTAAAGATAATATTATAGTAAAGCATGTACCTGGCAGTTTCGAATTAGCCCTCGGAGCCCAGTTTATTGCAGAGTACGATGATGTGGATGGCATTATCTGCATTGGCTGTGTCATCCAGGGTGAAACACCTCATTTTACATATATATGCCAGGGGGTTACACAGGGAATTACCCAGCTTAACCTTGAATATAATATACCATTCATATATGGAGTACTGACCACTCTTGATATACAGCAAGCCAGAGACAGATCCGGTGGAAAGCATGGGAATAAGGGTGATGAAGCAGCGATTACTGCCATAAAAATGGCAGCTTTGCAGCGTGAAATGGAAAAGTAAGTCTATCTCAGAACTTTTCTGACAAAGGCTACAGTAAAGTATGACATCATAAATACACCCATAAAACCTTCTATACCTGAAAATATCCTGCTTAAGCCTGTAGGATATACATCACCATACCCAACGGTAAAAAAAGTGATTGCACTATGATAGTATGACTGAACCAGGATAGACAAATGATCGGGATTTCCAACTCCTGAAATTGTCTTCCCGAGCCCCAAAATCTCATCCAGATAATATAGAAGCCCGAAGACAAACCAGAAGATTACCACACTTATGAGAACTCTTCCGGGAGAGGTGGCATACAGACCTATCTTCTCAAATACCAGCCACCTGAATCCATGAGGTATATAGCTGAATACCCTGCTTAGACCACCCTTTTGGTGCTGTTCATTTAGCCACGCTTTTGCCTCATATCGTTTAAACATAACATAGGCTTCATCTTCATCCTCATATTTGCCTGTTCCATTGAAATTTTCCTTAAGGATCCTGTATTGTTCAGCTTTCTGCCGCAGGGAAGTGTTCTCCTGGTTACTTATTGAAAGCCTGCACTTATTAAGATTCCAGTCGATGTACAGTTTTCCAATCAGCCTCATTCCAGAAAGGTCAATAGTCTTTATGTCAACGTTAAAATCGTATGGTTCCAGATCGACAATATCCCTAACAATAGTATCTGATATATCAAGAACTTCAGCCTTTGCCAGACGAAGATCAAAATACTGATCAAGATGGCATGACTTAAGCGACAAGGTTTTAAAACAGGATTCGTAAAATGTAACATTTCCGCTACCGAAAAGTGTTCTTTCAAAGCTCACCTCAGTCCCCTCCATCTCCATGAGGTTAAAGCTCTTGGTTCCAGTGCCCATTTCAGCTTTCTTAAACTGTATCTTACCGGCTCTGCATGATGCTCCCTCAAAGTTCACTTCACCATCGCCAAAAACCGAGCGGTTGAAATTAACTCTTCCGGATCCGAATTCAACAGTTCTGAAATCAACGCGGCTATTTCCGAATTCAGTTCTTTCAAAGACTATTTCGCAATTTCCAAATACTGAATAATGGAAATCGACCTTACCACCTGTAATTCTTGTTATCTTGAAATTAAAACGTCCGTTATTGAATTTTGTGTTGATGAACAGAAGCTCCCCTGAATTGAATTCTGTATTTGCAAAACTAACTTCACCATCACCAAAGTGGATATCCTGAAAATCTTTAATGCCATCATTTACAATAGCATTCTTGAACAGGAAGTCGCCTTCTCCATAAGTTGTACCTGCAAATTCAATATTCCCGTCCCTGAACACAGTACCGGTAAAAACTACATCTCCCTTACCAAATACCGAACCGGCAAAGCTCACTCTGCCTTTCGCAAAATGACTTCCTTCAAAACTTACATCACCGTCAGCAAATGATGAATAGGTGAAATCTGTAATTGTTTTAGCCTCGAAGAATGCATTTCTCGCAGAAAATCCCCTGAAATGAACCGGGTCTTTTTTATCCAGGTTATTATGTCGCCTGAATGATGCCAAGGAAAACTCAGTGATATAAAAATTATCAATATTAATATCTTTCCCGGCCTTTATATCATCATAAACCTGCTGCAGGTCAACTGCCCCGAATAGCTCATTGCCAATCTCTTCTCCCCTTTCGTTCAGGAGTGTAACTATTGCTGTCCTTGGACAGGTCCTGCCATCATCAGAAATGAATTTCACATTTTTGATCTCGACAGTATAATTTGAATATGTTGTTACCATCAATTATATTGTGAAAGAACAGGCTAATTTAATAAATATTTGCTCTGAATCTTAAATATATTATTATCGCATACATAATCCCCTATATACACAATACCTGCATTTTCCTGTCATGTCCTCTGTCATCCTGAAAGGTTCATTTTCATTGAATATCAAACTGATAGTTTCAGCAAGTCCATCAATAAAGCTATTTCTGATTACAGAATAATCTTCCAGAATAATATCCGTCCTTGTATCTGGCTTTATTCTGAGCATATCGGAAGAATTGCCGGTATTACTCTTTTTTATCTTGTAAACAGAAGGTCTTATAGAACCGGCACTAATCTTTCCATAAACTGCTTCACAATAAATCAGTGTCTGCAACCATCCGTCAGAGTCTTTTTTCCTGTCATCAGCAAAAAGATCTGATATTGACGCAATTGAATCGCTAACCGAACCGGTTTTATAATCAACAATACGAGCAGTACCATTAACAATATCAATCCTGTCAATATAACCTCCCAGCTTAAATTTGTATTTATTGTTCCCGTCATTGAATTCAAAAGGAAATGAGTACCTCTTTTCCAGGCTCACAATGTGAACAGGTGCTATTGAGATATCTTTATTAAGTATCCTTGTTATATAAGTCAGCAGAACATCCCTTACAACTGTTTCATTTCCATGTACTATTCTGCCGGTATCACTCATAAATCTGCTGCTAACAGCTTTATCTATAACACCAGTCAGGTTTTGTTCCTCCTTCAGCAATCTCTCTAAAAAGGTTTTTTCAAGTGTCTTTCCTACAAAACCGGCATAAAGAGATTTCATGATCTCATGAAGGATAGCACCCAGCATTGCGGGATCGATATCATCTTTTAACACCACTGGTTCTTTAAGGCTGCACACGTACCTGTAATAGAATTTCATCCGGCAACTGAGCCAGGTATTTATTGCTGAAGGAGATAACATATGATCATCTGCATCATCAGAGTATCGCGATAGTAATTGCTGTTTATGCTGACTGGTCTTTTTGATCTCCGGACTGATGCTTGCATGGGACCTTATTTCAGGATTAATATTGATCAAATCCGGCTTAAGCTTTGGATTATACAACATCTGAATCAAAAACCTGCTCATTTCTCCGCTTCTCATTCCATCAGGATTTGAATTATATGTAAAAGTCACATTTTCTGCCCTTTGCAACAACCTGTAAAAATGATATGCATAAATGGATTCCTGGTGATTAACCGATGGAAGCCCGAAAGCTTCACGCAGACTGAATGGTATGTATGATGAAGAAGGTGAAGAAACTGCAGGCAACACTCCTTCATTAACTGACAGGATTATAAGATTTTTAAAATCAAGAGCCCTGGTTTCAAGAATGCCCATTATCTGAAGCCCGGAAAGAGGTTCTCCGGCAAAAGGCACTGAAAGATTACGAAGGATTCTGTCAAGAATAAGCATATATGTCTCACACGAAAAAGAAACATCTTCTGAACTTACTATTGACTCCAGCCTGTTAATGGAAATAACAATATGATATATAAATTCATTCATTATTTTATCAGTACCTCTGTTACTTTCATTACCGTAATTCACTTCATTTTCCTTTAATCCTCTTGTAGCAATTAATGAAAGAATAGTTCTTAAATACACAGAAAGATCCTGAGGAGTATTCTGCTTTACAAATATCTTCAGAAGTTCTTCATATTCAGAAAAATAATCATTCGGAACAGAAATTAGATTTGCATCTGTTATATCTGCAATAAGCTTTTCAGATGATCCGCCGGTAAAAGTGGATATCAGGGAATTTCTAAGCACGCCGGTAACATCACTGTATCTGAACCATGTCTTTTCTCCGCTAACTACAGCATATCTCTGAAGGTCCATAATATTTCTGACGAGGGTATAAATCCTTGTCTGCCTGACAGGATATCCCATTGTGATATTTACATCCCCTATTTCTTCAGGCAGGCTTGAGAGCATGGGAATCAAAAGATTTTCATCAGCCAGAACCACCGCAGTCTGATGTGCGTTTTCCTTTGTATGCTCTGGGAGTTCTTTTAGCAGATCAGGTACAAGCTTAACCTGGGCGACATCAGATGATGAGTCAATTATTTGTCGCTTGATTTTTTTGTCTTCAATGGAAAGAAAAGAGCTGAAACTCCAGTCCGGCGGCATATCATTTCCAAATGTCCTTATATTCTCTCGTAAAAAATAACCAGCTGAATTTGAGACTGAATCATAAATATATGATTCATCATAATCCCAGTAGAACCTGGCTTTACCTGCCTTTTTCAGACGTTTCATTATCCTCTTCTCACATTCATTTAAGGCATTGAATCCAACAAAATGTACAAGATCCCACTTAATACCTTCTGAAATCATATCATCTGTATTTTCTGCCAGATCTCTGAATATCATCCCCTCATATGCCAGATTACGGTCCCTCAGCGAAAGTCTGAATGCTGAGTAAATCTCACCTAATACAGACCAGATGCTTATAAAACCAGATTTTTGATCTGTAGGCTTATCATGGTTAAAATTGATCCAGAACTTCTTTATCACTTCTGTCTGGCTCTCATTCAAACCTCCAAACTGAATGTCAATATTCTTAATGTCAAGAACATTCTGAAATAGCAGTGATGCATCCACAAAATATTTGTCCACATCATCAAAATCATTCAGAAGTATATCACCCCAGTAGAAAAAATTATCAAATGTCTCTGTTGATCTTTTTACTTTTTTGTAAACCTTGTAAAGCTCAAATAGGAGAACCTCATTTCCTGCAATCTGCAATTTGGATTGAGAGCTGAATAATTCATTTATTGTCAATATTTCCGGTTCCCATACAGGCTTATCAATATGGGAAGCGAGATATTTCATGAAGAAGAGTCCTGCCCTTCTGTTTGGGAAAATAATACAATGCCTGTTCAGGGTATTACCAAACTCCCTGTACAGTGATCCTGCTATCTTGTCAAGAAAGTATTCCATAATAAAAAGGCGTAGGGCAAAGGGCTGATGGTGGAAGTGTTATAATATGTTCACTTTGTAAAATATGCATACCAGGTTTTTAGGCACTATTCAAGATAGTCAAATTATAAGTATCAAATTTAGTGAAAGAGAATTGCCTGAAGGTGAATATTGTGATTATATTTGTTAACATACCTGACAGTTCAAATAATGAGACGCTTAAGAGAGTTATTTCTTATATTCAGCTTTATAGCAGTTACTGGATGTACCGGAATCAGAGACAATTCTGGGCCTGAATTCAAACAGGCTGAGATAAACGGGAAGCTTGTAAATGAAGGGTTTGAGCGATGCCTGAAATTTACTTATGGGTGGCTTTCACTTGCTGATAAACAGACAGGGCTCATTCCCCGTAATATAAATGACAGCAGTAGTCGAGATATATGGAATGCCAAGGATTGTGCAGCTGATAATTACCCATTCATGGTACTTACTTCTGCCCTTCTCGACCCCGGCCTTCTCGACGGAACAATGACAGATATGCTTAATACCGAAATAAGGCTTACATCCAGAGTGGGCTCATTACCTGACACTTATTCATTCTCCAAAAGAGATTTTGCAAATAAGGATGTAATAATGTCAGATATTATTTTCGGTTCAGCAGAATATGTAAAAGATGGTCTTATACCTTTGACAGAGTGGCTCGGCCCCAGTCGATGGTCAGACAGAATGATCTCAATAGTAGATGACGTGTGGAAACATGCTGAATTTCAGACACCGCAGGGAAATATTATTTCAACCGATCCAGAGGTAAACGGAGATATGCTCCAGTCACTTTCGAGACTATACTGGATAACAGGCGACAATAAATATCTTGAATATGCTATAAGACTTGGTGATTACTATCTTCTGGGAAGCAATCATCCTGTAAAAAACTTCAGGGTGCTGAGACTACGGGATCATGGCTGTGAGATTGTATCCGGGCTTTGCGAGCTATATGCCACAGTATCATTTGCTGATCCCGGTAAGAGGGAAGAATACAGGAAACCTGTTCATGAAATGCTTGACAGGATCCTGGAAGCAGGCAGGAATGAAGATGGGCTCTTTTATAATTCAATAGATCCTGTAAGAGGAGAACCCGTTGATGGAGGAATAGCTGATAATTTCGGTTATACCCTGAACGGTTTTTATACAGTATATCTTATTGATAATGAAGAAAAATACAGGGAGCCCGTAATAAAAGCCAATTCAATACTTAATTCAAAATACAGGAATTATGCATGGGAAGGAACAAGCTCCGACGGATATGCTGATGCTATCGAAGGAGCACTGAACCTGTATGCCAGAGAACCCCTGGAAAGTACAGAAGAATGGCTTGACAGTGAAATACAGGTAATGTGGAACAAACAACAGGAATCAGGAATTATCGAAGGATGGCATGGTGATGGTAATTTCGCCAGAACAACTATCATGTATTGCTTGTGGAAGACCCTCGGTACGTACCTGGTACCATGGAATAATGGACTCGAAATAGGTGCCGTCGGGAAAGACAGTAAACTTTACATTTCCATATTTTCAAAAAATGACTGGGAAGGAAAACTTATGTTTGACAAAAAGAGACATAAGGTATATCTCAACCTACCCCTCGACTGGCCAAGAATTAACCAGTTCCCTGAATATTTTACGATTGAAAACGGGAAAAAATTTCGAATAAAAACAGGAAATAGTCGAAAACCAGTAAATATCAGCGCTGAGGATTTGCAGAACGGATTTCCATTAAAATTGAAAAAAGGTGAGAACTGGAGGATGATTATTGAAGAAGTGTGAGGTGTGCTTCGGCAGGCTCAGCATTAAAAGGTGTGAGGTGTG
>CAYLYN010000068.1:0-20416 GCA_964387565.1 uncultured Rikenellaceae bacterium
TAACTTCTGTCTTAACAGGGTAAATATTGTTAATGCCAATAATCTGTTTCCTGCGGAACTTTCAGGAGGAATGAAAAAGAGAGTTGCAATTGCAAGGGCAATTGCTCTTAATCCCAAGTACCTGTTTTGCGATGAACCGAATTCAGGACTTGATCCACTTACAGCTATTCTTATTGATGACCTTATTCAGGAGCTTACCGAAGAATATTCCATGACAACTATTATAAATACACACGATATGAATTCAGTGATGGAGATAGGTGAGAAAATAATATTCATCAGTGACGGAAGAAAATGCTGGGAGGGAAATAAAAATGAAATATTAAACTCAGACTGCAAGCCATTGAATGATTTTGTATTTGCAAATTCACTGGCGAAAAAAATTCGTGAAGCCGCAAGCTGATCAGATATCGTTGTCCTTTATCTCTTCGTAATCAACATATTCACCAACACTCTTTGATATTTTCCTTTTTTCGGCCTTGCTGTCATCTTCAGAATTCCCAAGTTGACTATCCTGTTTGTTCTCCTGCCCGAACTTCACGAAAGATCTTACCAGAAGGTAAACTATCAGAGCTATTAAGAAATAACGTACCAGGATCATATCTAGAAAGTTTGCTCATTCTGAATCATTGGCTTGTCATCCTTCTTGCTGACTTTATTACCAAATGTAAGATTCATACCAAGCCTTAGATTAAATGTATTCCAGTTTGCAGGAACAACTATAGATGAAGACTCATCAAGTTTAAGCCTGTTCCATGTTACAGGGATCCTGTCGCTGATTAAATAGAACTGGAAAAAACCTGCCCTGAAAGCAATTCCTGCTCCTAAATTGTCTGCCCGGTGATTCTGCAAGGAATATCCCAGACTCATCGAGAATGCATTGCTAAGATTCAGGTTTCCCGATAAGGTCAATGACTCCCTGACCTGCTTTCCGATAAACCTGGTGTATGAAAGCACGCCGAATGAGATATTTTTATTCAGATTATAACTCCCGCCCAGGGTAAGTCCGGGAGCCATCCATGATGTGAAGGAACCATTGGTTTTAGTCAGAACGAATGCATTTTTCAGAGAATCAAGTAACCGGTCGCCAACATCAGCAATATCCTCATCTCCTCCTACAACATCCGACATATCAAGTCCATCAAACACAAAATTTCCTTTCGTTGTGAGGTTTGTAACATTATGGTTCCACTTTAAATAGCCAATATATGTTAACGCAGCAGAAACTGTTACTTTATCATTTAGAAGCTTATAGGTTGCCCCGATGTCAATTCCAAGGCCTTTGTTTTTCATTCCCGCAAATGAACTGAAACTTTTAAAGAAATCGTCATCAAAATTTATGCTGTCAAGGTTACCATCATTATCTGTAAACACATCAAAAGGTCCGCTGAAATTCGCTGTAAAATCAGCATATATTGTGTGATTATAATCCTGGTCAACCTTAATTCCAAGTGACCTGTTCTCAAATTTTGTAGAAAAAATCCCTGTATATAGCTTTGGCCTTATTCCAACCCTTAATTTGTTCGTAATCTCCTTTGAGATTGTGAATCCGTATTCACGATAATATTTCATATCCATTCTCAAGGCGGAAAGATCAATATCTTCACCTACGAAATCTCCATTCCCTTTGAGTATAAATCTAAATATATCACCAGGCAAAACCATATTACCCTCAACTTTTTCATTAATATCGAAAAAGAAGTATAATCCGTTTTTTGCCTTAAAACCGAAACTCAGAAGAGGAAATGAAATCTGAGGCGAAATTGAATTTTTTTTGTTCACTTTGTCAAGGAATTCATCTGTAGCCTTCTCCGAACTTAAGAATGAAACCAGAGAATCGGATGTTGAACTTTTTCTAAAGAGATCTGAATAATTTAAGAAGTTATTGTTGATCCCGAAATACATCCCTGAGATTACTGGCAGGGATACAGATACAGAATTTGAAGGACGCAATGCCGGATTCATCAAATGATTCTGAGGCAGGTTCATAAAATACAATACCTGACTGGTCTGAGCTGCCGCTCCCGTAAATAAGAGGGCTATGCATCCTGTTAAAATATATTTTAATCTGCTGATCATATCGTTCACTTGTAATGTTTTAATTAAATATAATTTCAGGCCTGAACAGAATTGAGGACTTGAATTGGATCTTATAATCCGAATAGATCTTAACATCAGTTGTTCCGCTGTTTGATGTATTAAGTGTAAACCCTATTATTATCTGGTCTGCGTTTTTGATGTCATTGAAAAACTCTGTTGTCAGCTTTAATGAAGTAGTAGTTTCTTTATCCCCGGTTGACTTTCCACTTGCATCAACAGGAGCAGCTCCCAGCAGGGATGAAGCATCAATAGTACTCAGATTCATCCCCGTTTCTGAATTGAACAGGGTCATTTTTACTGCAACACTCATTGGAAATTCATTCTTAGCTATTAAATTCAGCTCCAGATTTTTGAAATTTTCAGGCTTGACAGGGCTGTCTTCATCATCGACTTTAAGAAAATTATCGACTGTATCAGAGAATTGCAAATTATTCATTCTGAATTCCATCGGGACTTCCACCTCTGCAGATGCCAGGAAACGGCTGTTGCCGAAAACATAATTGTCCCTTAATCCGTTGTTTCCCTCAGGATTCATGGTGGCAGCTCCTGAAAAGATTATCCTTCCCGGAGGAAGTGAGATAAGCTCCGGCAAGTCCGAGTTATTCTTATCAATCAAAATTGAAGAGTTGATATCACGGCTGGCCGGATATTCCGGTGAAGCAATAGTGACAGGATCAAGGCCAAGGTTTATTGTTTCTGTTCCCCTTTTCCCGGTAGCCTGGAAATCGACTTTAAGAGGAATAGCAAATGAGTTTGAATAATCAAGCTTTATTGAGGGACTGGAAATAAGGAAGGTCCCTGAAATACGATTCAGAATATCATCAATATCCAGATCAAGGGTATCTGCTTCAATTGATTCGGATTCCTGGCCAAAATAGCCTTTAACATAATCAAAATCAGGATTTTCAAGTGAAAGATCCAGTTCAATTTTATCAGTACTGTTATAATCTACCAGGACTCCCTCTGATCCTACATTAATTGAATATTCGAGAGGAATCCTGTTGAATGGCTGAACCGGATCGGTCCCCAGATCAATCAAAGTACCGGTGAAATCAATGTTCTCTTCAAACACTGTCCCGGTACCTGTTGTAATTGTATGTGTCAGTACTGATCCGTTCCTGGTAACAGTTGGTAAAGTCAGACTGACAGATGCAGATAGTGAAGTACCTGATGTTAAGATACAGGACAGGTTACCTGTAGCAATCCTGATCTCATCAAGTTCAATTCCGAATCCCGGATCAAATGTAACTGTATCCAGGTTATCAAGTGATGATATTTGCTGTGAAGGTATAAGTATCCTGCCCGACTTCACTTTCAGATCCCTGCCGCCAGCAGTCATCGTGATATTACTGTTATTCAGACTTATAATTACCGGCGTTGAAGTACCCGGACTTCCTGAAAGGACTATGCCAGCAATGATTGTACTTGTGACTTTCTTATCGGTCAGGTCTACAGAGGTGGTGTGAGTCTGACCCGCATTTACAGACGGAATGTTGACTGTACTTATAAATGAACGGTCGGAGCTGTTTAACAGGGTTAAAGTAAGACCGCTTAAAGGAGCTGTAAGATTATTTTTAACTGTTATATCCAGATAACCTGATTCGAAGGTTGCATTATCAAAATTCTCTAATGCTGTGAAAGAATATTCCCCGAGATTCACTGAAGGTAAAAGTGGAAACAGGTGAGTTGAACCATCATCCAGGGCCGTGATCTGGTTTCTTAATAAAGTTGGTAACTTCTGAGTTATCTGATTCAGAGATACACTTAAAGATCCCTGGAAGGAACCGATTGACAATACCCCCAGTTCATACGAAGAATTGAAAGTTACCATATTATCAAGGTCATAAAAATCAGACAGCTGCAGGTTTATAATTGAATCCTGCTTAAATATCACCCTGACAAAATTATCCTGGTCAAACACTATGGTATCACTGGACTTAACAAGATCGCTGAACAAAACATCTCCCTTCACTCCGGCAATGGCAAAAGTGGGAGAAAGATGAATCTCATCAGATATTTTATTCATATCATATGTCTCTTTGATACATCCGGTGACGATAGCTGTCAGGAATCCTAAAAACAAAATATTTTTTTTCATTATCATTATTAAACAATTTTATTGTCAGGAATCATACACAAAACTCCATTGATTTTCAAGCGTCATTGGATTCATTATTAAACATTCCTGATACTCATATTAAACCAAATTTATTCAGCTTCCAACTTATAATTATAGAGAAACCTGTCTGTACCACCGACAATAAGATGCCAGCCACTTTTATCTGAAAGTTTCCCTATTGAAAACATTGATGCACCTCTTAGTGGAAATCCTGCAGCAGTATCTCCGTTTTTTTCTATCAGGTAAATTAAATTCTTATTAATGTCAAATACCCCTATCTTCCTGTCTGTTGATGAAAATATGAAACTGATTGGTCCTCCAGCTGATTCAGTCTCAAAATCGCGGGAAAATATTTCTGATTTGTCATGATCGTAAAGATACAATATACCACGGTCAAGAAAAAGATATTCGCCAAAGCCATCACCGTCTACGTCAAAAAATTCAAACAGGTGGTCAATAGAAAAGGGACGAAGAACAAATTTCTTTACAGTGCCGTCAAAATAGATATGCTGTACTGTTCCATCAGGAGATGAACATACTACTGATGGATTAGAGCCGGAATTTAGACGCATGGCAGAACCTGTTGCCCTTGTAACAGGTTCTTTTATATTTAATCGCCGGTTTCCTGTCCTGTCGAGAAAATAAACAGATGATTCATCAGAAGCTACAAGATAATCTTTACCTGAAATCCTGAAATATGCTATTTCTGTTTTCACAATACCTGCTGTTCGGAAAGGTTTCCAGCCCCTGACTGAACTTCCGCTGATATCATATGAATAAATTTGCTTATCCTCCCCGGCAATAAAAAGCCTGTAGTTGCGATTATTATCATAGTCGAACAAAGCCAGCGAATTAGTCGAAGCGGACCTGAGTCTTACTGGATATCTTTCAACATAATTGCCATTACGATCAAGAATATGGATATAATTCTTCCCCGAGAAGAGTAACTGAAATTTACCGTTTCTGAAATAATCAACCATATATACAGATCCTGAAATCCTCTCTCTTACCGGTACTTTCCAGAGAACTCTCCCAGCTGCATTAATCAGATAGGTGTTATTATTCAGATCCTGAATGAATATCTCTTTTGCCCCTGTTATATGGTTAGTAAAGAAGAAAGGCTTAATTGCAGCGATTGTGTCAAGCAGTGTTTCCCATTCCGTGGTTGATTCCTCTCTCATTTGCTCCCTGAATCCAAATGATATGCTATTGTATATCATATCATTACTGGCAGCAAGCTGGTATCCTACAGCCTGCAGCTTGCTGAGTGAATTACGGTTCGATTTCAGGGCACCTGTTATCTTCTCATCAATGAACAATGACATAAACTCAATAATCCTTGAAGGTATGCAATAGAAATAGTAGCCGGATCTGCTGGGCAGCGTACTTTCAAATTCCCTGTACGACAAATCATTTGCGAGTGTTTTATGCAAAAGGTTATCATATAAAAAACGTGAAATTGTGGCATAGGAGCTTCCGGTAATCAGATAGCTATCAAAGAATGTTGCAAATGTTTCATTTATTCCATTGGCAAATTCAGGATTCACTGACTCATATAAACCAGAAACTACTGTCTTGTAAACTGGGATCCTGGTAACATCGTCAGGCGAAAAATATATAGTTCCATCAGGCACAATAGCCTCATTAACAAACAATTGCTCGGCAAGCGACCTGTCTGTCAATTCATAAATCATCAGAGAGTTATCTTCAACTGGTCTTCCTCTGAGATCGATATAGACCCTTGACACCTCATTCCCGAGATATGGACGGAAACGGTTCACGAAAGCAGGAAGGTTTTCTTTTTTCATTACCACGGTTTTCCCGGGTCTCACTGATCCGGGTCTAATGGTTGTCTCAAAATAGACTGTTGATGATGGCAGAAGCCTGTATGTTTCAAACTCCTCCGGAGTTACATCCTTAAACCTGTTAAGGACCTGGTCCTGATCAAGACTTTCAGTATATCCGCTAAGAACCAGTCCGCTTTCACTTATATAAATATCACCGGCAGCAACATCTGCCAGCTTTGTTATCTTATCAGCCAGATATTGCCCTTCCCTGTTATAAACTGATGCCAGAAGGGGCTCCAGGTTCCGGAAAACAATGAATAACTTATCTTCCTTTTTGCCGGAGGCCATAAATACTCTTGAAAATCCCTTCACGCTTCTTATATCTGTACCGGACGATATTGCGTTTCCCGCTCCCGATATCATATCTCCCGAGGTACTGATCAGTATCAGGCCTGAATTCAGCCTTATATATACTGTATCCTTTTGATTATTTACATTATAAGGTACTTTGATTGTAATCCCTTCCTTGTTTTTTGCCTCTATGATTTCTTTTGCGCCGGAAGCCTTCATATAGTCAATAACATCCCTTTTCCTGAAATTACCAGGTACAGCAGCCGCAAGCAATGGATGCAGAATCTGATTTTTGCCTGTGTGAAATGAAATCAGTACCGTTACTTCATTCAATACCTGTTTATACTCAGGTTTGTTCAGCTGGTCGGCTATGAATTTTGTTTTTGTATAAACATTTTTAAGCTCCTTTATGTTACCCAGCTCACCAAATAAACCCTGACCGCTTGTAATAGAGTTCATAAAGCTTTTCAGGTCAACAGTCTCAATCACAAAACATGCATCCGGCGGAATTGCCTTATAGGGATCTGTGAGCAGAGTTTGTCTCGACAGGAAGAAAAAATACCCCGTCACAGCAATGACTGCAAACAGCATGAAAAGTAATATTATCGCAGGTCTCTTTCTCATTCCTGATTCATTCAAAGATCAGCATATTTGTTAGATTTGTTGATTAATCTTTAATCATATTAAATGAAAACAAGGTTATTTCTGATTTTATTGCTTGTTCAACCCATATTTTCCACCTATTCACAGAAAATTAAAGTCATCGATAAAGAAGACCAGAATCCGGTCGCAGATGTTGCAATAGTTAACACATCAAATACAAAATTTGTTTACACCAACAGGCATGGCGAAGCAGATATCTCATCATTCAGCGATACAGAAGAGATTTGTTTTCAACATTTTACATATGAGAGAACATGTCTTACGCAGGTGCAGATACGTGAAAATAATTTTTCTGTTTCACTTAATAAAAAACTATTCGCCCTTGAAGATTTTGTGATCTCAGCTAACAGGTGGGAGCAGAAAAGAAATGAGGTACCGAACAGGATCACCATGGTTCTTAAACCTGAGGTGCAGCTTCAGAATCCTCAGACAGCAGCTGATCTTATAGGGCTTTCGGGAGAGGTATTTATCCAGAAGAGCCAGCTTGGCGGGGGAAGTCCGATGATAAGAGGTTTTGCCACAAACAGGATCCTGATTGTTGTTGATGGAGTCAGAATGAACAATGCAATATACAGGGAAGGAAACATACAGAATATTATATCGCTTGATCCCTCATCAATTGAATCGACCGAGATTATTTTCGGTCCGGGCGCTACAGTTTATGGGAGTGATGCAATTGGAGGCGTAATGGATTTCCACACAAAAAAGGCTCTGTACAGCACCGGTGAAAATCCTTATATCAAAGCTGATGCCTTTACAAGATTTTCAACAGCAAATAAGGAGAAAACCGGTCATCTCGATTTTAATATCGGAGGGAAAAAAATCGCATTTTTTTCAGGCATCACCTGGAGTGATTATGATCATTTGAAAATGGGATCTGTTAAAAATCCTGGTTATACCCGGCCGGAATATGTGGTTACCTCCGAAGGCATAGATTCAATTGTAAAGAATAACGATCCCGATATTCAGGTATATTCAGGTTACAGCCAGATCAATACTGTTAACAAGTTACGCATCAGATTAACTGAGGAGTCTGATATTACATTTTCAAATAACTATTCAAAACTGTCAGATGTACCAAGGTATGACCGTCTGATTCAGTACAGATCGGGTAAATTACGATTTGCTGAATGGTATTATGGTCCTCAGGAATGGATGATGAACAGTATTCAGGCTGACATCAGAAATGAGAATTCGATCTTCGATGCAGCAACGATCATTGCCGCCTTTCAGAATTACCGTGAAAGCAGACATGACAGGGAATTCGGCAAGTCGTCAGTGAACGAACAATATGATAAGGTTGGGATAGGTTCACTTAATGCAGACTTTGACAGGAAGCTGAAAAAGGAAAATCAGAATATCTACTTCGGTCTGGAATATTTTCGCAATAATGTAAAATCAGAAGCTGAACAGCGCAATATCTTTTCAGGAGATAAAACTCCGGCTGCAAGCCGCTATCCTGATGGCAGGAATATATACGAAGGAGCTGCTGTATATGCAGGATATAAGAACAAACTGAACAAAAAAATAACACTGAGTACAGGAGCACGCTACAACTATGTAAGGCTCAATTCGACAATTGATGATAATTCCTGGTACAACATGCCATTTACAGAAATATCCCTTTCTAATGGCGCTCTTACAGGATCAGGAGGAGTTGTGGTAAAATTTAATGATAAGTTTCAGATGAATGCAAACCTTTCAACAGGTTTCAGAGCACCTAATCTTGATGATGTTGGTAAGATGTTCGATCCTGCTCCGGGTATCGTTGTGGTCCCAAATCCCGATCTTGAACCGGAATATGCTTACAATGCCGACCTGGGGATTTCAAAAGACTTTTCAGAAATTCTTCATCTTGAAATCACAGCATTCTTCACTTACCTGAGTAAAGCAATGGTAAGGCACGATTTCCTGTTTAACGGGGAGGATTCCATTATATACAAAGGTGAAATGTGCAAAGTACAGGCACTGACAAATACTTCTTACGCCAGGGTATCCGGGGCACACATGAATGCTCTTGTCAATCTGACCGGTTTCCTTAAACTTAAATCAAATATAACAATCACCAAAGGAACGGAAAAGGGAGATATCCCCTTACGTCATGCCGCACCTCTTTTTGGCTCCACACACCTTCTCTTAAAAATAAAATCATTTAATGCAGATGTCTATTCGGTATATAACGGATCGAAAAAATATGATGAGATGCCTCCTTCCGAAACAGACAAACCTTATATCTATGCAAAGGATGAGAACGGAAATCCCTGGTCACCCGGCTGGGCAACCCTGAATTTTAAATTATCATATGATATCAAGAAAATTGCTGTAATAAATGCAGGTATTGAAAATATACTTGATAACAGATACAGGCCTTATTCTTCGGGTATTGCAGCACCCGGGCGTAACTTCGTCATATCACTGAGAGTGATAATTTAACATTCTTTTAAGATCCTGATATTAATTCTGGCATACTATTTGAATTGTTGTTATTACAAGGCAATCCCAATCATATCCCTGATCCCCTCAGGGCAGCCAGGCTTCAAGCCTGGCTTTCATTTTTCAGAAAGGTTTATACCCTATAATCTCCCTTACCTCTCGAACTGTTCTCGAAGCACTTTCCCTTGCCTTTTCTGCTCCCATCGATACTACCTTTGAAAGGTAATTCTTATCGGCAAGAATATCCATAATTTTCAGCCTTATAGGTTCGGTGAATTTAATTATGTCCTCAGCAAGTTGTTTTTTCATATCACCATACCTTATCTCACACGATGCAAATTTGTCTGTGAAATATTTAACAGTAGACGGATCTGAAACAACATTCATCAATGTAAAAAGGTTTTTGACAGGTTCAGAAGGTTCCTGGCCAGGTGTAACAGGTCCCGAATCTGTGACTGCCCGCATTACCTTCTTCCTGATCTCCTGAGGTGTATCGGCAAGAAAAATGCCGTTACCTTCACTCTTACCCATCTTCCCGGTACCATCGAGCCCGGGTATCTTAATAAGCTGTTTACCGAAATTATAAGCATCAGGTTCAGGGAAATAATCCACCTCATACATCATATTGAATCTCCTCGCGAACCTGCGTGTCATTTCAAGGTGCTGCTCCTGGTCCTTCCCTACAGGTACCTTGGTTGCCTTATGGATAATTATATCCGCTGCCATAAGAACAGGATATGTAAGCAAACCGGCATTTATATTATCGGGCTGCTTCCTTATCTTTTCCTTGAATGAGGTTGTTCTTTCAAGCTCACCTACATATGCATTCATATTCAGAAGCAGATATAACTCCGATACTTCAGGCACATCACTCTGTATAAAAACAGTTGCCACTTCAGGATCAATCCCGCAGGCAAGGTACTCTGCAAGTACCTGCCTTATATTGGAGTGAAGGTCACTTGATTTGGGATGGGTTGTAAGAGCATGATAATCAGCAATAAAAAAATAACAATTATTCTCATTCTGCATTTTGAGAAAGTTATTTATCGCGCCGAAATAGTTGCCCAGGTGAAGGTTGCCTGTTGATCTTATGCCACTTACTACTGTATCCATTGTTGCTATTATAATTCCTGCAAATGTAGCAAAAATGGTGTAATTTTTTGGAACGGATTGCGCTTCGCTAAATCCGCGTCAGAGGATTTATCTCTGCCTCACCCCTTCTCCCCCTGCCCCAGTCTCTCCCTCTCTTCTTCCCGTTGAGCCATTTTTTTATTACCTTTGCGACTCTAATATAAGTGTGGCCATGGAATCTACAAGACAGAAAAAAGTAGCGCGACTGATACAGAAAGAACTGGCCGATATTTTCCTTAAAAAAGGAAATGAATTAGCTCACGGGAAACTTATCTCTGTCACAAAGGTCAGGGTGAGTCCCGATCTCTCCTTTGCAAGAGTATATATCAGTATTTTTCCTGCAAAAGAGCAGGAAATCATACTTAAATCAATTGAAGAGCACACTTCCAGGATAAGGTTTGATCTTGGACATAAAGTAAGATCTCAGCTCAGGATCGTTCCTGATATTGCCTTTTATATCGACGACAGCCTTGACTATATTGACAAAATAGACAAGCTGCTTAAATCCTGATAATCATGCAATACGATCCGATAAAAAAAACTCTGGGCAGGTTCTTTTCAGGATCTCCCTTTATGAGGAAAAGCTTTTATTTCCTGCTCGATACACTTCTGTTACGTACCTGGCATGTAAAAAGGGCTCTCAGAAAGATCACAGAAGGATCTGAACATGAAATAAATATACTTGATGCCGGTTGCGGATTTGGTCAGTACACATGGCAACTGACACGCATGAACAGCTTATGGAAGATCAAAGCCGTGGACATCGACAGTGAACATGTATCAGATTGTTCATCATTCTTTACAAAAACAGGACTGACTGACCGGGTGACTTTTCAGACCCTCGATCTGACAAAGCTTTCTGAGAACAAATGTTTTGACCTCATTCTTTCAGTTGATGTTATGGAACATATTGAAGAGGATGAAAAAGTATTTGAAAATTTCTTCAGTTCACTCCGCGATAACGGGACTCTGATCATATCAACTCCTTCAGATAAGGGAGGTTCAGACGTTCATAATGAAAATGACGATTCTTTCATCGGGGAACATGTAAGGGATGGATACAGTAAGAATGACATAACTGAAAAGCTTGTACGCGCAGGATTCAGCAAAGTAGAGGTCACTTATACCTATGGAATACCCGGAACCATTTCCTGGAGACTTACAATGAAATATCCCATTAAGATGCTGAATATCTCCTATCTCTTCTTTATAGTTATCCCTGTCTGGTATATAATATTCCTGCCACTGTCACTTCTTCTTAATTATCTTGATCTTATAATCAGTCACAAAGAGGGAACAGGATTACTTGTAACAGCACAGAAATAATAATGAAGCTCTCATTATATATAGCCAGGAGATACTTGTTCGCCAAGAAATCGCGAAATGCAATAAATGTTATTTCTGCTGTATCAGTTGCCGGAGTGGCAGTGGGAACGATGGCTCTGATAATTATTTTATCAGTCTTCAACGGGCTGGAGAAAATGGTAAGTACAATATTCAACACCTTCGATCCGGATATTATGATAACGGCTGCTCAGGGGAAGACCTTTGTGGCCGATACATCAAGATTAAAATTACTTGCTGAAACTGAAGGTGTATCATGTTATTCCCTTACTCTTGAGGAAAATGCCTTACTTAAATATGGTGATCACCAATATATTGCCACAATAAAGGGAGTGGATGAAAATTACACTGATGTAACTGATATTGACAGTTCAATGTGGGAAGGAGAGTTTATCCTGACATCTGATAATAACAGGCCATATGCCGTTCCCGGACTGGGAGTGTCACAGTATCTCGGGATCAGGGTAAATTTTATTACCCCCCTGAATATTTACGTCCCGCGCAAGACAGGCAGTACAAGTATGAATGCCGAAAATGCCTTTAACCGCAGGTATATTTTCCCTTCAGGAATTTTTGAGGTTGAAAAAGAGTATGACTCAAAATATATATACCTTCCACTTGAATTTGCCCGCGAAATTACTGAAAACGAAGGTTATGTAAGTGCTATTGAGGTTAAGACCATATCCCAGGATACAAGGACTCTGGAAAAAAAGATAGAAAAGATATTTGGTGAAGGATATGTCGTGCAGAACAGGTTTGAACAGCAGGAGATCTTTTATAAGGTTATGAAGTCGGAAAGACTTGCAATATTTATGATTCTTACCCTTATCCTTGTAATTGCTTCATTTAATATCATAGGATCACTTACCATGCTGATAATTGAAAAAGAGCGTGATATAGAGATTTTGGAAAGCCTCGGAGCCGATAATGATCTTATAAGAAAGATATTCATTTTTGAGGGCTGGCTCATTTCAATAATAGGTGCCGTGGCAGGACTGATACTGGGATTCATAGTTTGCTGGTTGCAGCAGACTTTCGGACTTGTAAGACTTCAGAGTACCTCACTGATCATGGATGCATATCCTGTTATTATGAAGGTAAAGGATTTTGTTATTGTTCCAGCTACTGTACTTTTAATAGGCTACTGGGCTGCATGGTATCCCGTCAGGTATTTAACCAGGAAGTTTCTCACAAAGAATGTCTGAAATCAGTTATTATATTTACGGATGAAACTCTAAATGAAAAAACAAAAATGACCATTCGCAATTTCGTCATATTTATAATTTCATCCTTCATAATTTCTGCGTGCACAGGAAAGCAGGAAAGACCTGACAGTTCCGGTACCATTCCTGAAAAGGATCTGATACCGCTTCTGGAGGAGATTCATCTTGCCGACGGACTTCTTGCAAATCCCAGGATCCAGAACTGGGTCCTTTCTATAGATTCTATCTCAACCTATCACTATATAGCTGAAAAACACGGCTATTCAAAAGAAGAATTTGATAAGACCTTACATTATTATTTCATCAGAAAACCAAAAAGACTTATTAAGATATATGACAAAATCCTGGGTGATCTGAGTGAGATGGAATCGCGGCTTGAGAAAGAAGTGATGATTTTAAGAGAGAAATCATCAAATATCTGGCCGGGGGAGAGGAATTATTACTTTCCTGATGGTAATGAAATGAATGGAGTCGGATTTGATTTAAATCTGGCAGGAAGCCGCCTCTACACCCTTAAATTTACAGCTACTCTTTTCCCGGATGATCAGTCGGTCAATGCCAGGGCAGGATTATTTGCCGTTGATGCCGACAGCATAAAGACAGGAGTAAGAACCAGGTTTGAAGCACCTGCGTACCTTAAAGATGGAATTCCGCATACATATTCCATCCGTATCTTTCTTTCTTCTAACAGACCATTCATCCTTAAGGGGACGCTTTATGAATCTGATTATTGCATTGAAGAATGGAAGAAACATGCCAGGTTTGAGAATATAACCTTAAGTATTCCTTCGTCGGACATATGAAACAGTTTTCTGCCCAGTATATCATAACAAATTCAGGAAATCCTCTTAAGCGCGGTATTATAACGACTGATGATGATGGAATTATACTTGATATAGAAGATACAAAAGGATCCTTAACAGAGAGGAGAAGTGTTGAATTCTATAATGGGATCATAGTACCGGGTTTTGTAAATTGTCATTCCCACCTTGAACTCTCCCATCTTAAAGGTTCAGCCATGAAAGGACTTGGACTTGGTGATTTCATACAACAGGTAAGGACAACCAGGGAGAGCAGTTATGAAGCTATAACTGAATCATCGGAAAAAGCTGATAAGGAGCTCGGCAGGGAAGGAGTTGTATTATGTGCCGATATCTGCAATAATGACACTACAGCTGAAGTAAAACTAAAAAGCAGCATAAGTTATATCAACCTCCTCGAGGTATTTGGAATCGATCCGGCAAAAGCCGAAAAAAGACTTTATGAAATAAGCAGAACAGCAGAAAAATTCGATAACCTGAGACTACCATACTACTTTGTCCCTCACGCGGTTTACTCAACATCTGCTCCACTTTTCAGGCTTGTCAAAGAGAAATCCTCAGAGAATAAAGTGACATCTATACACTTTATGGAGACAGAAGGTGAAATTGAGTTTATCAGATACCATAAGGGCATGATTGCTCAGTCATATCTCAAATCAGGATTGATGCCAGATAAACCGTTAACAGTCAGGAGCCATGAAGATGCTGTCCTTAATGAGATAACACAGGCAGGAAACCTTATACTTGTCCATAATACCTTTGCTGCAAGGTCAACTGTCGACATTGTAAACAGCAGAAAAAATACCTACTGGTGCATCTGTCCGGGTTCAAACCTTTACATAGAAAATAAACTTCCGGATATTAAAATGCTCCATGAAGCCGGCTGTGAGATTGTCATCGGAACCGACAGCCTTGCATCAAATGACAGGTTGAGCTTACTCGGCGAATTAAAAATCATACAGGAAAATTTTCCGGAATTCAGCCTTGCAGAACTAATAAAATGGGCAACAATCAATGGGGCAAGAGCTCTTAAAGAGAATCAAACGTATGGAAGTATTGAGCCAGGCAAAAGGCCCGGCCTGCTGTTAATCAGGGATATGGACCTTAAAAATCTCAGACTGCTTCCCGGGACAACGGTGTCAAGACTGATTTAGAAATGGTTTTATTAATGGTAAATAATAGATAATGGCTACATTTCTTTTTGATGAAATAGTATTCGGACCGGTGAAAAGCAGAAGACTGGGAGTGTCACTGGGAATCAACCTTCTGCCTGTGAATAAAAAGATTTGTAACTTTAATTGTATCTATTGTGAGTGCGGCTGGACAAATGACTCCGGCAAAGATATGAGCAACCTGCCTTCCCGTGAGCTTGTTTATGAAGCTCTCGACAGAAAACTCTCTTTAATGAAAGAGAATAATCAGTATCCGGATGTAATTACCTATGCAGGAAACGGGGAACCAACATTGCATCCCCAGTTTGCAGGCATCATTGATGACAGCATTGAACTCCGGAATAAATACTTTCCTGATGCAAGGATTGCCGTACTTTCAAATGCCGCTAATATTACCAGGCCCGGTATCAGGGAAGCTCTTCTCAAAACTGACCAGAATATCCTGAAACTCGATTCTGCCTGCGACAGGACGATACAGCTTCATAATCAGCCCAACAGGACGATAATTGCCGGAGATCTTATAAAGGAACTTAAGAAGTTCAATGGAAAACTGATAGTCCAGACCCTTTTTGTAAGAGGGACTTTCAAAGGAACATTAATTGATAATACAACGCCCGGGGAACTCAGGGAATGGCTAAAGGCAATTGATGAGATAAGGCCCTCAGAGGTAATGATATATACAATTTCAAGAGACACTCCTGAAGGAGGAAATCTCGAGAAAGTACCGCTTGATGAGTTGCAGGATATAGCTAAAATGGTTAATGAACTTGGAATAAAAACACAGGTTTCCGGCTGAATTTGGAAAACAGAAAGAACATCCTGATATGTCCTCTTGAATGGGGATTGGGCCATGCTGCTAGGATGATCCCTCTGGCATCAGAGTTGCTTAAACTTAATCACAATGTAATCTTTGCATCAGGCGAAGTACACCTGAGCTTTATCCGTAAAGAATTTCCCGGATGTCCATGCGTTAGTTTTCCGGGATTCAATCCCAGGTATTCAAGTTTCCTGCCGGCTTATGTTTCCATGCTGATAAGGGTGCCACAGCTTATTTATCACATAATCCTTGAACATCACAGGCTGAAAAAAATTATCTCCGGCCATTTGATTGATATTGTCATAAGTGATAATCGTTTCGGGCTCTGGAATAAAGAGATAAAATCGGTTTACATAACACACATGCTGCGGATTCCTTTCCCTAAAGCCTTCAGATTTCTTGAGTCTGCAGGTGTTTTCTTACACAGACAGATTATCCGAAAATTCGATCTCTGCTTTATCCCCGACTTACCCGGCGAAAGAAATTTTTCAGGAAGGTTATCACATGGTCTGATACTCCCGGGGAACGTCAGGTACACTGGCATCCTTTCACGTTTTGCATATTCTGCAATCCCTGATAAGTTACCTGAAATATCTGATTATTACACTGTAATACTTTCAGGACCTGAGCCTCAAAAGGAGATACTGAAAAAGAAGCTTATCACGAATTTGAGGAATAAGAATCATCTGACCTATATCCTTGAGGGGAAACCACATTTAAGTGAAGAGCCCCTGCGCAATGCCAATATTATCATTTATAATCATCTTCCGCAGTCCGAAATGAATAAGATTATTTCCGGAAGTAATTATATAATATGCAGGGCGGGATATACGTCCATAATGGATCTTGTTTTTTTAAATTCCGGTGCGCTCCTGGTACCTACTCCCGGACAGACTGAACAGGAATATCTTGCTGAGTATTTATCGGAACAGGGGATGTTTTCATATATCAGACAGAACATGATAAATGAAAATACTGAATTCACGCCTGTGATAAAATCTGATTATTCAGAATTTGTAAAAGAGAGCCGGCTGCTCCTGCGTCTTGCACTGGAAGAGCTTTTAGACAAGCCACATAATAAGACCCATTGATACGAATCCCAGAGAAAATCCTGTCCAGACTTCCGGGGGATTATGAGCATTTAATTTCAGGCGAGCTGAAAGGGTCAATCCTGAGACAAATATTATGAAAAGGAGAGGCCAGAGCAATGCCGAATTCATTTTTACAGATAAAACCAGTACAAGTGCTGATATTGAACCAACGGCTGTGGCATGGACTGAGATCTTCCACCATAATGTTATTGCAGTAATCAAAAGGGAAATAATAAAAATACCCATAATGAATGTCTTGATAAAGACGGGGACCGGATATCTTATTATAATATAGGATGTTGCTGCATAAAGGATAGTTGCAATAAATAATGGCAGGATCCGCTCTCTCCTGTTATCCATTGCCCAGGATGTTATCTGGTTTCTGTACCTGAGGTATGGAAGCAATGACAGTGGTAATAATATATTGTTTATTAAGACAATAAGAAAAAGAATTCTTTTTACATTAAATGGAAGATATCCAAAGAGTGTAGGTGTGTAGAAGATTATTGCCAGACCGTACAATGGCATAAAAAGCGGATGAAATACAACCGATATTGATTTAGCCGTTTTTTTCAGGAACTCATTTGTTCTGATATTATCCATCCTGTTGGTTTTATATCTCTTTTCTCAGCCTTGCAACTGGAATATTAAGCTGTTCCCTGTACTTTGCCACTGTTCTTCTGGCAATCTGATAACCCTTCTCCTGAAGGATCTCTGTAAGCCGCTCATCTGTAAGAGGCTTTCTTTTCTTCTCATTATCAATACAATCCTGAAGAATTCGTTTGATCTCCCTGGTGGAAACCTCCTCTCCTGTATCAGTCTGCAAACCTTCAGAGAAGAAATACTTGAGGGGTAGTATGCCAAAATGAGTCTGAATAAATTTACTGTTCGCCACTCTTGAAACAGTTGAAATGTCGAATCCTGTCATTTCTGCCACATCTTTCAGGATCATGGGCCGGAGCCTGGTTTCATCACCATCAATGAAATAGTCTTTCTGATACTCAAGAATGGCATTCATGGTAAGAAGCAGTGTATTCTGTCTCTGCTTAATTGCATCGATAAACCATTTTGCCGAATCGATCTTTTGTTTAACAAACTGGACGGCATCGCGCATCTCTTTTTTCTGGCTCTTATCCCTGCTGTATGACTGCAGCATTTCATTGTAAGCAGAGCTAAGCCTTAGTTCAGGAAGGTTCCGGGAGTTGAGATGCAGGTCAAAACCATCTTCTGTCAGCTCCAGAATAAAATCAGGAATTATAGGCTGGGATGATTTGCTGAAGGGATCATTATAAACACCTCCCGGTTTTGGATTAAGCTTCAGTACCTCATCAATTGCCTCTTTCAGTTCATTTTCTCCGATATTAAGCCTGGCAATAATCTTATCATAATGTCTCTTTGAAAACTCTTCGAAATATGTTTCCAGTATTAAATGTGCGAGTTTAGTTGAAGGCTGGTTCTTATCCCTCCTTTCTATCTGCAGAAGAAGAGACTCTTTAAGGGTTCTGGCTCCTACACCGGGAGGCTCCAGATCCTGAATTATCTTCAGTACCTCTTCCAGTTCTTCCTCCGTTGTCTCTATATTCTGAAGAAAAGCAAGATCATCAACAATATTGACAAGTTCCCTTCGCAGGTAACCATCTTCATCAATATTTCCTATTATATATTCCCCAAGTATCTTTTGCTTTTCAGTAAGATTCCTCAGCCCGAGCTGCGATTCAAGATGTTCATGGAATGAAAATCCCACTGAAAAAGGAATTTCAGCCCTTCTCTCTTCATCTTTACTGGTATTTTTTACCTGGAGGCGGTAGTCAGGAATATCATCTTCCTCTATATAATCATCAATCGTGAATTCCTCGTGATCAACATCCTCATCCTCAAACTGATCCTCCTCCTCAGAATCAGATGGCACTTCCTCTTCATCAGGTCCCTCCTCAAGGGCAGGATTCTCCTCAAGCTCTTTTTTTATCCTCTCCTCAATCTGAAGAGTAGGTACCTCCAGCAGCTTTATCATCTGTATCTGCTGCGGTGAAAGCTTCTGAAGCAGCTTCTGCTGAAGTTTTTGTCTTAACATAACTCAAAATAAAGTATGTGGTCAGAATATATTTTAAAATTCTGCATTTTTCGGTGTTCTTGGAAACGGGATCACATCACGGATATTTGACATGCCTGTAACGAAAAGAATAAGCCTTTCGAAACCGAGACCAAAGCCGCTGTGAGGTGCAGTTCCGAATCGTCGTGTATCAAGGTACCACCATAAATCTTTTTCCGGCATCTTCATTTCCCTTATCCGTGTTAACAGCTTATCATAATTCTCTTCCCGCTGTGAACCGCCAATAATTTCACCAATACCAGGGAAAAGGACATCCATAGCCCTGACTGTCTTTCCATCATCATTCTGCTTCATATAAAATGCTTTGATATCCCTGGGATAATCTGTCAGAATAACCGGACGTTTGAAATGCTCTTCAACAAGATAGCGTTCATGTTCTGCCTGGAGATCTCGTCCCCACCCAACAGGATATTCCCACTTTCTTGAAGAGGATGTAAGTATAGAAACAGCCTCGGTATAAGTCATCCTTACAAAGTCATTGTTCAGCACAAAATGCAACCTTTCAAGAAGGCCTTTCTCTATCATATTATTAAGAAATTCAAGATCTTCACGGCAGTTCTCAAGTGCATAGCTGATAAGATATTTTACGAAATCCTCTGCCAGGTCCATATTGTCATCAAGATCATAAAATGCCATTTCTGGCTCTATCATCCAGAATTCGGAAAGGTGCCGCGGAGTATTGGAATTCTCAGCCCTGAAGGTGGGACCGAATGTATATATCTCACCAAGCGCAAGGGCTCCAAGCTCTCCCTCCAGCTGACCAGATACGGTCAGGTGTGTCTCCTTGCCATAAAAATCCGTTCTGAAATCAATATCCCCTTTATCAGTATGAGGAATATTATTAAGGTCCATAGTTGTTACATGGAACATCTCACCGGCTCCCTCACAATCGCTGCCTGTAATAATAGGTGTATGAAGATAGTAGAATCCTTTGTCGTTAAAATACTTATGAATGGCAAATGCCATGGCATGCCTTATGCGGAAAACTGCACCGAAGGTGTTTGTTCTGAAACGCAGATGGGCATTTTCCCTGAGAAACTCCATCGAGTGTCCCTTTTTCTGGAGAGGATATGTCTCAGCATCACTTTTCCCGTAAAGCTCAATTTCTGAAGCAGTTATTTCAACATTCTGACCCTGTCCCTGTGATTCGACAAGTTTCCCCTTAACAGCAATACATGAACCTGTTGTAATATCTTTTAAAAGATTCTCATCAAATGAAGCAGCATCAACTACTATCTGGATATTATTTAATGT
>CAYLYN010000069.1:0-20329 GCA_964387565.1 uncultured Rikenellaceae bacterium
ACCTCACAGTTTTACAAAGCAGGTCAGTCTAAAATGAATCATGAGTGTCGACAGGTAAACTTACTTAAGTCAATCCTTCAGTCAGTTCCTCAGAAGTAACTGTAAAGCATCCGAACATTTCAAGGTTCAGAATTGTGCCATTGGTCTGAGCAAGAGTTTCCTGAGTATCTTTCGACTCCATTCCTGTAGTACAGTCACGAATGAGTATTATTTTGTAGCCTCTGTCACGCATTCTAATTGTACCATAATCGCGGTTAATGATACAGGCATTTGTATTGAAGCCGGCATACAGCAGAAAGAGTAATTTATTTCGCTTAAGGTACTCATGAAGCTCTGCTCCGTTTGCCACAACAGGTTCTCCATCCAGAGGAAGAACTCTGGGATGAAAAGTCAGTGGTGCCATTTTTTGCCTGACCGCTTCCATCGGTTCATCAGGCATTGCAAAGGATTTATATTCACCTGATGAAGACAAAAAATCGGAAGGAGGCCATGAATCATGTTTTGAGAAAACCTGTTCCTTTGTCTGGAACCTGACCCAGTTTGGACTTGTTACCGCTACCTCGGGCGATGGAGCATGAATTATCTTTACACCTGATTTCCTCAGTGACGTCAAAAGAGGAATAAGCTTTGTGTTGATGATCGCTTCTGCCCTTTCTTCAGGATCTTTAATATAATGCCTTTGCCAGACATCGACAAGAATGAGGGCTGTTTGTGAAACAGGGATCTGCCAGTTTAACTGATTATGCCTGGTATTTGCCTCGGTCCATTCAACACCCGGATCAACATGCCACCTGTAGTAACGAGGATTCATCGATATAGGTTTAGCTGCTGGATAAGATGATTTTTCAAAAGGTAACAAAACCTTGGAATGAGGAATGTTCAACCCTATCATTGCGCCTGCCCCTGCAAGTGAGCTATTGGCAATAAATTCCCGTCTGGATGTAGCCTTTTTCATATCAAAAATAATTTATTCTTTAAATTCTGTTCTCCCTTTCATCCCTGTCCTCTGGCGTACCCTTGAATATTCTTCATTAAAGGCCCTTAAATTTTCTTCATTCAGGTTCTCTCCTGACATTGTAAGCGGATCGATGAATGTAACATTTATGCCAGTGAGAGCTGCTGCCAGCGAAACATCTCCCCAGACAAGGAAACCGGGAAGATGAATTCCCATGCTGAAGAAATTCACATTTTCACGATTATCGAATACATAGCTGGCAGGAGCCTCCCTGAGAGTCACATTGTTTATTTTTCCATCTGTTGCTGCCAGAAAAAGAGCTGCCAGGCCTGCCTCTCCTCTTCCGTCAATATTAACTTTTTCGGCTTTCAGCTCAGTAGTAAGATACTGTGAAACCAGACCTAGCTCAATTACCCATTCTCCCATTATTGTACGGCCCAGCCAGAGTTCTGCCCTGGAGAGAGTATGCAATCGTCCATTGTAATCATATTGTTTTGAGGCAGTTGATGTCTGTTCTCCAACACCTTTAAGATCGACAATTACTATCCCTTCTCCTTTATTTCGGTATTCATCAATAAGCGAAAGTGGTATTGAGTCCTTACCTGCAGAATTGCATAAAACAGTATAAACTGATTCTTTGCCTGAAGGTTCTGAAAGAAGAAGGGGAATTATTCTTTTATCAGAGGTTTCAATTGTCATAAGTTCCCAGCCCGAAACTGAGGGAATCTTATTTATTTTAACAATTTGGGATTGATTGTCTGAACGGAGTATTTTCTTCAGTTCGTTTTTTTTCTTTTCCGCATTAATAGTCCCTGAATTCATGAAATGTTCTTTCAATTCGGCACCACGTTTTATACAATACTGATCGGTAGATACAACATTTTTATCACGCCGCCCATCAGCAAAAACCATCAACTTTTCTTCAGGCAGCTGTGTGAAGGCTTTTTCTTTTACAGGTTCTCCGTTACCTTCACTTTTCAGGTGCATATTAAACCATCCCAGCATGGCTTCACGGTCTTCCTGCATATATCCATGTGGCAGATCAAATATCCGGTAAGAGATATTATTTCCCAATCCTTCTGAGACAAAGGCCTTTTTTGCATTTGAATAGCTTCTGAGCATTTCTGAGGGAAAGAATGTAGGATTGTCATCCTTTGAATGATTGATCATGAGCGGGGCATTTGCGAGAACAAGGATGCCTGATTCCTCGGTAAATGTTAATCCGTCGATAAGTAATTCGCAGATGCAGTTGGACCTCATAATGTAGGACTCAAATGATCCTACACTGACAACAGGTACAGAGGCTTTCACCCTCTCATCAACTGCAGCTAACCACATTGTTTGATTTCCTCCGCCGCTTGCTCCTGTGGCACCGATTCTCCCGGGATCTACCTGGGCAAGTGAACAAAGAAGATCAACTCCTCTCATATTGTCGGAAACCTGTACCCCTAGCAGGCTTTCGCCAATATTCATCAGTGAGGCTCCCAGATTAGCGCCATGGTATTCAAAATCACCATGTATTGTTGTTCTTTCTCCGGCACCCCAGGGATCTACAGTGAGGCAGACATATCCGCTGGATGCAAGGGTATGGCCGACTGCCTGGGGGCCGGTCGAATCTATCTTCCCTTTTCTCCAGTGCCCGAGGAGATTGATTACTCCCGGGAAAGGCCCCTGCCCGTCAGGTATGTAAAGATTTGCCGTAGCATAAACTCCGGGTCTTGTCTGAAATACAATATTCTTTACTTTATATCCTTTAAGCTGTACAGAACCTTTCTCTTTAATATCCAAATCAAGATCGTGATCGATAAGGATGCCGGCTTTTTCTATGATGGTTTTCCTCAGTTCCTCTTTAAGCTTAATTATTTCTTCAGGCTTGTGAGGCAAAACATGTTGTGCAAATCTCGCTGCAGCTTCGTATCTCATTCCTGCATATATCAGATCGGAATGGTTATCTGCCAGAACTGAAGGAAGAATATCTGAAGAATTGCCAGAAGCATTATCATTAACTGCATTTTTATTTCCGCAGCTACCGGAAAACAGAACTAATCCACTTAAAACCAGAATTATGATTTGTTTCATAATATTGAATTTAGAAAACAAAAACTATTCGGTTCCATATTACTGACCTTACTTTCAGATATCAGTCTCTCAAATGACACAATGGCTTTCTATTTAATACTCAGCCTGTACCACTCTATTGCATTTCCATGGTATATTTTATCGACAACCTCTGCAGGAAGCATAAGTCCTTTGAATCTGCCTTCAAATTCACCTGTCGACATCTCCTCATCACCTGTAAAAAATTTCCAGTCAGAAAGCCATGTACCATGTAAAATTTTGCCCAGTTCCTCCCTGCTGTCTGCTCTCATATCTTCGAGATCTGTTCCATACATAAGCCTGTCCTGATACTTAATGCAGAAATTGCGTACTTTCTCTCTGTCAGTCACTGACTGATATTTCAGATGTGAAATCCTTGCAGCCATATCGACTGCCATGTTGGGAAACCTGTCAAGCCTTTTTGCAAGTTCATCAACATCATATTCAAGGCTTCCGAGATGACATCCTATAAATTTCATATCAGGATTCATTTCGAGAAAATGATCACGGGCATTAATCTGGTCTTCATATGACGGGTATTCAGGATGGAGAAACATATGGTACTGAGGGTTATTCCTGAAATATGAGGCGTCACCTTTTATTGTCATCTCCTCAAGAGGCAGCCAGCAATTCCGCGGTTCGCCGAGATGTCCGGTCACAGGAAGGTTTTTACTCTTTATGAAATCAATAACAGGTTGCAAACCGGGATCGTCAACCATAATGAACTTTCCGTTTCTGTCCCTAACCGTCATTCCGATATTCTTCCAGAGCTTTACGCCTACAGGTCCGTCGGCTATTCCCTTTTCAAGCTCTGATATTACTTTCAGGCTCCATTGTTCAGTACCCCAGCCAGCAGTATCAAAATAGAAGGAGGGCTCATAGAATACCCTTCCCGGGTATTTCTTTGCTGATCTGACTGCTTTCTCCAACTGGTAATTAAGTGAAGCCGGATCTCCATGATCAACATTTATTGTTATCAGGGCAAAATTATCCTCAGCGGCCTGTTCCTCAAAAAATCCTTTATCAGTAACGATATGAACATGGGTATCAACCTTAAGAACTTTCTTATAATCAGATTCAGAATAGTATCTATCGGCACAGGCATTACAGAATATAATAAGTACTGGAAGGATGAAAAACAAATGGATTTTTTTCATAGTATAGAATCTATAAAAATCAGATTTAAAACAAATTAACCACAGAGGACACAAAGGATTTCACAAAGATCACAGAGAGTTTTGATTTTAACCCACTCTGTGATCTCCGTGTTAAGTCTCTGTGCTCTCTGTGGTTAAATAAATTATTTTATTTAGGCATTACCACATAATCAGCGGCATTGAGGAAGTCGAGACTCATTTTGCAGCTTGTAAACTGATCATAATTATACTCTTCAACCTCAACTATCCCATATTGCATTCCTGAAACAGCAGCTGCGGCCCAGATAGCTTTGAAATCCATCATTCCACTTGCTCCGACTTCTTCCTTGTCTTTAATATGCCACAGTTCAAAACGGCCGGGATATTTATTGAAGTAATCCACAGGATTTGCACCGCCTACAACTGCCCAGTAAAGATCCAGCTCAAAACAAACAAGAGAAGGATCGGTATTTGTCAGCATAATATCAAGAACAGGCTGTCCTTCAAGCAGGGTTGAAAACTCCTTGTCGTGATTATGATATCCGAATTTAATGCCTTTTGCCTTGCACTTTTCACCGATAGCATTGAAATAGACACAATATCTTTTAAGAACGTTAATATCCTGGTATGCAGCGCCTCCTATTGAAGGCTGTACCATATACTTTACACCGACTGCCGAATGGGCTTCTATACATTTGTCCCACCATGCCATTGCATCATTCCAGCCGGCTGAATCAGGCAGCTGGCTTCCCATATGTGAACTTAAAACCAGAAGGTTATTCTTATCGCACAGAGCTTTGAAATCAGCCGGTTCCATATCATAAAACTTTCCGTCGCGATAACCTGCGGGTTCAACAAATGTATAACCCATCTTACTCACTTTCTCGAGAGTAGCAGGTACATTATTCTTTATTGAATCACGCAGCGAATAAAGCTGTAGCCCGATATTTTTCTTCGGAGCTTTAGTGCATGAATTAGTTGATGTCATGAGAAGGCCTGAAAAAGCCACTAAAACAAAAACAGCAAGGAGGTTTCTTTTTTTCATATTGATCGGGTTTAAAATTTTCTGAAAGATAATAATTTTTTCATAACTGCCTTTTGGCAACAGGCAGCTTGCAACAGGCTACCAGCCTGACGCCTGTTGCCTGAAGCCTTATTTTTACTCGCTGATAAATTTATACAGAGGTATAAGAACCAACTCTCCGCGACGTGCGGTATATGAGATTTGTTCACCTGATTTTACAGCATCAACATAAGGATTCATCTTACTGATGAAGATCAAAGCTCTCTCCTTTCCATATTCAGAAAAACCTTTAAACTGCGGATATACCAGGGTGATTATTTCCGACAGATCAGTGTTTTTTGTATTGACAACACCCTTTATTCCGGTCTTTGTCGATTCATCCTGTACAAATACTACCTGTCCTCCGGATGGGATCCAGTTAAGCCAGTTCATCTCATCACCTGCATTTTTCTCGCTTCCCCGGGTTATAACTGATCTTGCATAGTATTTTCTGAGGGACTCTTTAAAAACAGGTGGAATTTTGGTTGCCATTATATATGAATATATTAAACGGCAATTATTAAAGTGATCAATGTTGTAGTTATAATCACCTGCTGACATTTTGCCTCCGTTATTCAGTAACTGAACTGAAAGTATATCTGCCAGAGCCCTGAACTCGGTTGATGCAGTATCAACAGACGGATTCTTTCTGAAAATGAAATCTCTGACCTCTTTTCTCATTCCTTCTTTGTCAATCATTGTAACTGAAACAGGTTCCTTTATAAAATCAATTTCACGTTTTATTTCATCAAGTCTGTTAAGATTAATTATCAGCCTGGCCACAGGTTTTCTTCCTTCATCAGACAGCAATGGTTCTGCAATAACAGAATTATCTGGTTTATACTCCTCCGAGATTATTTCAATATTCCCGGAAGCAAGCCCGCTTGAATAAAGAGTCACATTTATTTTACCTGCAACACCTGTTGACCTTATTATGTTAGTTGCAGGAAAACCGCTATACCAACCACCCGGAGCTGTTGTATTACCATTACCTTCGGCCACAAAATCAACCGGACCTACCAGTGTTGCCGGACCTGTTATGTCCCAGCGCATATTTCTGGGATCACTCTTAACCTTATTTCCGTTTTGATCGGTAACATCAGCATTAATTATCGCTACTGATCCCCTGTCAGCAACTATTTTACTATGTGTCGAATTAAGTATTATTCTTGCAGCATCACCTGAGGCTGGTACATTCTTATTTTCAAACATGGATCCCGATATAGTAGTTTCGGGTTTGATTCTGCCCTGAAGAATTACTCTGTCAGGGTCCTCAGCCATAACGACCTTGGATCCTGAATCATAAAGAGTTTTATCGCCGAAACTCCAGAAAATGAGCGATGGATGATTGCGGTTTGCACGAATCATCTCCCTGGTTATCTGTTCTGTTTCCTGTGCAGAAAGGTTCTTTTGATAAATACCTGCTACCTCGGCAGCGATAATAAAACCATATCTGTCGGCTTGCTCATAAACTAGTCTGTTATCCTGATTATATACGGTCTGCAGAAAATTGCTGCCTTCTTTTTCATCTCTGAACTGCATATCCATAAGTATCAGCCAACCCGGGACGGCAGCTCCGAGCCAGGGAAAGTCCTGCCTTCTGCTGCCACCTTTCAGACTTATCTTTTTTCCATTAACGGACAGAGTATTACTGCTGTTATCCCATTTAATACTCCTTATGCCAAGAGGACTGCTATAAACATCAATAACACTGTTACCATCAATAATTTCTGATCTCACGGAATAGAGATAAGGATTTTCCGGAGACCATAATCGTGGTGATTTAATTGGCTTTAAAGTCTGATCGAACATAAAAAGCTGACCCGGATTTAATGAAGATTCTGATGAAATAACCTGAACTTCCTTATTTGCAGCATCCAGTATTGTTGTCCTCAGCGTGCAATTCTTTTTCACCGGGTAATCATTTTTAACCCATGTCCTGACTCTTACAACTGCCTCTTTCTCAGTAACTGAAGGTGTTGTGATAAAAGTTCCTCCTTCATGTGAAGCTGATCCCTGCATAGGTATGTACATCTGATCCTTAAGTACAAGCTTTACATTCCTGAAAATTCCGCCATATTCGTAAAAATTACCTCCGTCATCGGCAAGGTAAGGAGTTGTTCCTTCCTGGAAATTATTTACCTCAACAGCAAGAACATTATCGGATCCTTCCGGCTTGACAATCTGTGTTATATCAAAATCAAATGAACCTGCTGATCCGTTGTGTTCTCCCAGCAGTTTGCCGTTTAGCCATACCCTGCAGTTTTTCTGCACGCCTTCAAACTCAATAAAAACCTTTCGTCCGAAATATTCCCTGTTCAATGCAAAATGTTTCCGGTACCATCCCCAGCCAGTCCACCAGTACATATTATCGTCCTCAGCACTCATAAGTAAATATGGGTGCATTTCCCCTGTTGTCTCATATGTCCTCCATACGTGAGGTAGTGTGATTGCCGGCCACCTTGAATCATCAAAACCAAAAGCTTCATAATTCTTTCTGGAGCTCTCCTTGGAGAAATAGTTAAAAGTCCAGCCGGAATTGATAATCTTTTCCACTCTCCTGTTATTCTGAAGAAGAGTCTGTTTTCTCTGCGAAAATGAGAATGGTGATGTTGCCAGAAAACAGATTATAACAATCAATACTCTCAATATCTTCATATTAATTATTCATAAAACCTTCACACAAGATAATCATTTTTTTTCTGAGACGGACCCTGTTCTTCCACAATATGGCAAAACATGATAAGCTTTCAGGATTACTCCATGAATCAGGAGAAATAATGTTTAAGACTGAAGTTTTTTTTGTAAGCGGGATGTAAAATAAACAGGTCATCTGAAAATTTAATTTCCTATACAAAAATCATTCTAAGAATTAACAGATAGATGATAATATGCATAAAATTGAAAAAAATGATACTTTTTTCTTTGAGATGTTAAAAATTTAAATACTTTTGCTTCGAATTAAATAAAAATGAAGTTTAACGTACTACATATTATCGTCCTCCTCATTATTGCTCCAGGCAAATGATCCGGAAATGATATGTATTATTTGAGACATACAGAGGCTTTCCGGGTTACCGGGGAGCCTTTTTTATAGACAGATTCATTATGAAAAATCAGCTTAGAAGCGCCACATCAATTATTGGAAGAAATATGGCCGGAGCCAGGAGTCTCTGGCGTGCCAATGGTATGAAACAGGAGCAGATGGGAAAACCGGTCATTGCTGTTGTTAATTCTTTCACACAGTTCGTCCCGGGGCATGTTCATCTGCATGAGATAGGGCAGTATGTGAAGAAAGAGATAGAAAAGAGAGGTTGTTTTGCAGCTGAATTCAACACAATAGCAATAGATGACGGAATTGCAATGGGCCATGGAGGAATGCTTTACTCATTGCCATCGAGGGACCTTATCGCTGACAGTGTGGAATACATGATAAATGCTCATACTGTTGATGCAATGATATGTATCAGCAACTGTGACAAAATTACACCAGGTATGCTTATGGCTGCCATGAGACTTAACATTCCGGCAGTATTTGTTTCAGGAGGACCGATGGAAGCTGGTAAGGTCAGTGACAAGGATCTCGATCTTATTGATGCCATGGTAGCAGCAGCAGATAGTAAGATCAGCGATGAAGAACTTAGCGAGATAGAAAAAGCTGCTTGTCCCACATGTGGTTCCTGTTCAGGTATGTTTACAGCCAATTCAATGAACTGCCTCAATGAAGCACTTGGGCTTGCACTCCCTGGAAACGGGACAATTGTTGCAACTCATTCTAACAGGATCAGGCTTTTTGAACAAGCTGCAGGACTTATAGTGAACTTAGCAAACAGGTATTATTTGGAGGGTGACGAATCTGTTCTGCCACGATCAATAGCAACTAGACAGGCATTCATGAATGCAATGTCGCTTGATATCGCAATGGGAGGATCGACAAACACAGTTCTGCATCTCCTTGCCATTGCTCATGAAGCAGGAGTTGATTTTACAATGAAAGATATTGATGAGCTGTCACGCAAGATACCTAATATATGTAAAGTAGCACCGAGTTCACACTACCATGTTCAGGATGTTAACAGGGCCGGAGGTATACTTGGAATTATGGCAGAGCTTGACAGGGGAAAACTGATTGACACCTCGGTAAAAAGAGTTGATTATCCTTCACTTAAAGAGGCTATTGCCGACTGGGATATTGCAGGAGGTAATGCAAAACCAGCAGCTACAGATTATTTCAAAAGCGGACCTGCAATGAAACGAAGTATTACTATGGGATCTCACAGTGTAGCTTATAAGGAACTTGACTCTGACCGTGTAAATGGTTGTATAAGGGATGTTGAACACCCGTACAACAAAGATGGCGGACTGGCTGTCCTGTTCGGAAATATAGCAAGAAAAGGGTGTATTGTTAAAACTGCAGGATTCGACTCATCGCTTTATAAATTTACAGGCAGCGCAGTTATTTTTGAATCGCAGGAAGATGCTGTTGAAGGCATACTCAACGGTAAAGTCAAGGCAGGTGATGTTGTAATAATAAGGTATGAGGGACCAAAAGGAGGGCCCGGGATGCAGGAGATGCTGTATCCTACTTCATATCTGAAATCAGTAGGCCTTGATAAAAAATGTGCTCTTATAACCGATGGAAGATTCTCAGGAGGTACATCAGGATTATCAATAGGACATGTTTCACCTGAAGCTGCTTCAGGAGGAGAGATAGCACTTATCCGCAATGGTGATAGAATTGAAATCGATATTACAGCGAGAAAAATTAATGTATTGCTACCTGAAAGTGAACTAAATGAAAGAAGAAGTGTTGAAGAAGATAAAGGAAGTATGGCTTTCAAACCTGTATCAAGAATTCGTGAAATATCCCAGGCACTTAAAATATATTCCGCATTTGTAAGTTCTGCCGACACAGGAGCAGTGAGGGTTATCAGCTGATACCTCTTAGAATGAACTTCAAAAATACTGGATAAATATTACCATAAAAATCAGACAATCAGACAACAAAATATGAAGACTGCAAAGGTTAAAGAAAAAACAGACAAGACAGCGCAGATTGAAACAGAGACCAGGATCTCAGGAGCAGATGCTCTGCTTCAGAGTCTTATAATTGAAGGTGTTGATACTGTTTTCGGCTATCCGGGCGGAGCAATAATGCCGCTTTATGATAAGCTTCTTGATTATGAAGATAAAATCAAACATATCCTTGTAAGACATGAGCAGGGTGCAGCACATGCAGCTCAGGCTTATGGTATGGTTTCAGGTAAACCCGGGGTCTGTTTTGCAACTTCAGGACCGGGAGCCACAAACCTTATCACAGGTGTTGCCAATGCTTTCCTCGACTCTGTTCCAACAGTTTTCATCACAGCCCAGGTAGTTTCTCATCTTATAGGTTCAGATGCCTTCCAGGAAACTGATATTATTGGCATATCAATGCCTGTGACTAAATGGAATTGCCAGGTAAAAAATGCAGAGGATATACCAGATACTATTGCCAAGGCATTTTATATTGCAAAATCAGGTCGTCCCGGTCCTGTACTTGTTGATATAACAAAAGATGCCCAGATAGAAAAACTTGATTTCAAATACACCAAATGTGATTATCTGAGGAGTTATAATCCCAGACTGCCGATAAAAACAAAGGCTCTTGAATCAGCAGCCATAATGATAAATCATGCAGAAAGACCTCTTATACTTGCAGGTCATGGCATCTTACTGTCAGGAGCCGAGAAAGAACTTAAAGAGTTTGCTGAAAAAACCGGGATTCCCGTGGCTTCAACTCTCCTGGGACTGTCAGCATTCCCTTCCGATCACCGGCTCTTTGCAGGAATGCTTGGTATGCATGGTAATTATGCACCTAATATTCTTACCAACCAGGCGGATCTGATAATAGCTATTGGTATGCGTTTCGATGACAGGGTGACCGGTAATCTGAAAAAATATGCAAAACAGGCATCAATAATACATATCGAAATTGATAATGCAGAGATAAACAAAAATGTCACTGTTGATATTGAGATTCACAATGATGCCAAAGAAGCTCTTACCCACCTTATTCCTCTTGTAAAAGAAGGTTCGCATGAAAAATGGATAAGAGAATTCCGCATTCTCGACAAGACTGAAAACGATAAAGTAATTAAAAAGGAAACAAGACCCGAATCAGGTGAAATAAAAATGGGTGAAGTAATTCAACTTGTATCCGACCTTACTGAGGGTGATGCTATTATTGTTACAGATGTTGGCCAGCACCAGATGTATGCTGCAAGGTATTACAAATATACAAAGCCTAACAGCCTTGTAACTTCAGGTGGTATGGGCACAATGGGATTCGGTCTTCCTGCAGGACTGGGAGCTAAACTGGGCTGCCCCGACAAACATGTAATTACCGTAACGGGTGACGGAGGATTCCAGATGACAATGCAGGAACTGGGCACGATAATGCAGTACAAGATACCGGTCAAAATAATAATTTTGAACAATAATTTTCTAGGAATGGTCAGGCAGTGGCAGCACCTTTTCTTTGAAAAAAGGTATGCCTCCACAGAGATGGTGAACCCTGATTTTGTAAGCATATCGAAGGCATTCGATATTCCTGCCAGAAAGATAATTGAAAGAAAAGATCTCAAGGGTGCTCTCACTGATATGCTTGAAGCAGAGGGTCCATACCTGCTTGAAATAAAAGTAGAAAAACAGGAAAATGTCTTCCCTATGGTTGCACCGGGAGCCGGAGTTGGAGAAATACGACTCGAATAGAACTTTATACTCAGTGAACCTCTGTGATACCTCTGTGGAACTCTGTGATAGTTCTTACAGGTTATACAGAGAAGCACAGAGTCCCGATAATTATCGGGAGCACAGAGAAACACAGAGATACTGAAATATAACAAAAAATATCCGATGAAACAGGAATATACAATATCACTTTTTACCGAAGATCATATAGGGATACTCGGGCAGATAACAATAATACTCACACGAAGGCAGATAAACATTGAAAGTTTCACAGCCTCTGAATCAGCTGTACAGGGTGTATATCTGCTTACAATTGTTGTTACGACAACAAGTGAAATGATTCAGAAGGTTGCAAAACAGATGGAGAAGCTGGTTGATGTACTTAAGGTGTTTGTTCATACCTCAGAACAGATTGTTTACCAGGAAATAGCACTTTTCAAAGTCTCAACAAAAGCACTCATGAGCGGAAATATAATTGATCATATAGTAAGGTCGCACCAGGCAAGGATACTTGAGGTTTCACCTGAATATATGGTTATTGAGAAGACCGGGCACCGTACTGAAATCTCAAGGATGCTTACGCAGCTTGAACCATACGGTGTACTTCAGTTTGCAAAGTCAGGAAGAGTGGCAATTACCAAACAGGTAAAGGAGCTCAATTCATATCTTCAGGAAATGGATGAAGCCAACAGCCTCCGGCCTGAAAAAGTGAAATCGTTGAATTAAAGGCTTAAGGCTGAGGGCTGAAGGCTGAAGGAATTAAAAAATATATCAGTATAAAAAGAAATAAAATTTAATCAAATACTTAAAAATTACAATCATGGCAAAAATTGATTTTGGCGGAGTTCTTGAAAATGTTGTTACAAGAGAAGAGTTTCCACTGTCAAAAGCTCGCGAAGTTCTTAAAAATGAAGTTATTGCAGTCATTGGTTATGGTGTACAGGGTCCGGCTCAGGCTTTGAACATGAAAGATAATGGAATAAATGTAATCATCGGACAGGCTCCTGAGTTCAAAGCTGACTGGGATAAAGCCGTAAAGGATGGATTTGTTCCCGGTAAAACTCTCTTCCCTGTAGAGGAAGCAGTAACCAGAGGAACCATAATACAGTACCTTGTATCAGATGCAGCCCAGCGCATACTCTGGCCAAAAATCAAACCATGTCTTAAAAAAGGTGATGCACTCTATTTCTCACATGGCTTTTCAATAACATATAAAGAACATACAGGTGTTATTCCCCCGGCTGATGTTGACGTAATACTTTGTGCCCCAAAAGGATCAGGCACAAGTGTGCGCAGGAATTTCCTTGCAGGTGCAGGTATTAATTCCAGCTATTCAGTATTCCAGGATTTTACCGGCAGGGCTGAAGAAAGGACAATAGCCCTTGGTATAGCTATAGGTTCGGGATATCTTTTCCCAACTACATTCGAACAGGAGGTTTACAGCGACCTTACTGGTGAAAGAGGTGTACTTATGGGAGCTCTTGCAGGAATAATGGATGCTCAGTATCAGGTACTGCGTGAGAATGGTCACAGTCCGTCTGAAGCATTCAACGAAACAGTTGAGGAGCTTACCCAGAGCCTTATCAGACTTGTTGATGAAAACGGTATGGACTGGATGTATGCCAATTGCAGTGCAACAGCGCAGAGAGGTGCCCTCGACTGGAGACCAAAATTCATGGAAGCTACACTCCCTGTGTTCAAAGATCTTTATAAAAAAGTAAAATCAGGCGAGGAGTGTGTCAGAGTACTTAACTCAACAGGTGCTGTAAATTATAAAGATACACTGGATGCCGAACTCAGGGAACTCGGTAACTCAGAACTCTGGAGAGCAGGTGCTGCCGTAAGGAAGCTCAGGCCCATTAAATAGTTATAAATTAAATAATCAGACTTACTAATATGGATGATAAGGTCATTATCTTCGACACCACCCTCAGGGATGGAGAACAGGTGCCAGGGTGCCAGCTGAATACAATTGAAAAAATTGAGGTTGCCCAGGCTCTTGAAGCCCTGGGTGTTGATGTTATTGAGGCAGGCTTTCCGATATCCAGTCCCGGTGATTTCAATTCTGTAATTGAGATATCAAAGGCTATTTCAAATCCTGTTATATGCGCACTTACCAGGGCAGTAAAAAAGGATATTGAAGTGGCAGCTGAGGCTCTGCAATATGCGAAAAGAAAAAGGATACATACCGGTATAGGTACTTCTCCCATGCATATTCAGTATAAAATCAAGACGACACCTGAAGAGATTATAAGAAGGGCTTCAGATGCAGTCAAATATGCCAGGAAGTTTGTTGACGATGTGGAATTTTATGCTGAAGATGCCGGTCGAAGCGAAAATGAATACCTCGCAAGGGTCATTGAGGCAGTTATCAAGGCTGGTGCCACAGTAGTTAATATTCCCGACACTACAGGCTATTGCCTTCCCGAAGAATACGGAAGTAAGATAAAGTATCTTAAAGATAATGTTCCGAACATTGATAAGGCAATTATCTCAACACATTGTCATAATGACCTCGGTATGGCTACAGCCAATACTATGATGGGTGTCATCAATGGAGCCAGACAGGTAGAGGTAACTATTAATGGCATTGGAGAGAGAGCAGGAAATACATCGCTCGAAGAGATAGCCATGATTATAAAAAGTCATCACGACCTTAAACTAAGGACCGGCATAAATACAAAGCTTATCTATAATACGAGCAGGCTGGTATCAAATCTGATGAGTATGCCTGTGCAGGCAAATAAGGCAATAGTAGGCAGAAATGCTTTCGCACACTCCTCTGGCATTCACCAGGACGGAGTTCTTAAAAAGCGTGAAAATTATGAGATAATCGATCCGGTGGAAGTAGGTATCAAGGAATCATCAATAATCCTTACAGCGCGAAGCGGAAGAGCGGCACTGAACCACCGTCTTGAACTGCTTGGTTTCAAACTGGGTAAGGAAGAACTCGATAATGTTTATCATGAATTCCTTGTGATGGCCGACAAGAAAAAGGAGATCAAGGATGAAGATATAAAAGTACTTGCAGGTGTGGTTTTCCAGGGAGAAAAAACTATGAAGCTCGATATGCTCCAGGTTACATGCGGAAAATCTATGATGCCCGTTTCAACTGTCGGTATCAGGATCAACGGTGAACTCCATTATGCTACCGCAACAGGAAATGGACCGATCGATGCTTCGTTCACTGCAGTAAAACAACTCATTTCAAGAACTGTCCATCTTGAAGAGTTCCTTATCCAGGCAATCACAAAAGGAAGTGACGACCTTGGAAAAGTACATATCCAGGTTGAACATGATGGAAAGATGTATTATGGATTTTCAGCCAATACTGATATTATAACTGCATCTGTTGAAGCATTCATAGATGCACTTGCAAAAATAAACTGAGTTATTTGCCCCCTGCCCCCTAAAGGGGGTATTAAGAATAAGAAAATTAGCAAGCTAAACCTGTTTTAACCCCCCTTCAGGGGGGATGGGGGGCAGAAACGGGGATGAAGAATAATAACAAGAAATAAATTGGAAGCAAAAACACTTTTCGACAAGATATGGGACGGACATGTAGTCCGTTCAATTCAGGATGGACCTGATGTGCTTTACATCGACAGGCATTATATTCACGAAGTAACAAGTCCTCAGGCATTCAATGGCCTGAAGCAAAGAGGCATAAAGGTATTAAGGCCTGGCAAGACAATTGCCACTGCCGACCATAATATTCCCACTAAAGACCAGCATCTTACAATACAGGATGAATTATCCCGTAACCAGGTTGAAAAGCTTGCAGAAAATTGCAAAATCCACGGAATTGAATATTTCGGACTGAATCATTCTAAAAATGGTATCGTGCATGTCATCGGACCTGAACTTGGATATACCCAGCCAGGAATGACAATAGTGTGCGGAGATAGTCATACATCAACACACGGTGCTTTCGGTACTATTGCCTTCGGAATAGGTACGAGTGAAGTCGAGATGGTGCTTGCAACACAATGCATCATTCAGCCTAAACCTAAAAAAATGAAGATCACGATAAGTGGAAAGCTGAATAAAGGCGTGACTTCCAAGGATATAATAATGTATATTATTTCAGAGATATCAACTGCAGGAGGGACAGGCTATTTTGTTGAATATGCAGGATCTGCAATAACCAGCCTCTCCATGGAAGCAAGGATGACAATCTGCAATATGAGTATTGAGATGGGTGCCCGTGGCGGACTTATTGCTCCTGATGCTATAACCTTTGATTACCTCAGAAAGCTGCCGGCCATCCCGGGAGTAAAGGATTTTGACAAAGCCCTGGCTGAATGGAAAAAGCTAAAGAGCGATGATGGCGCAGTGTTCGACAAGGAGCTTGTGTTTGACGCAGACAGAATAAAACCAATGATCACTTACGGAACAAATCCGGGAATGGGAATGGCTGTAGATGGTGAAATACCAGTAAGTGATGTGGCAGGAGGCGATGCTTCAGCCTCTTTCCTGAAATCTCTTAACTACATGGGATTCAAACCAGGGATGAAACTTCTGGGACATCCAGTCGATTATGTGTTTATCGGCAGCTGTACCAACGGAAGGATTGAAGACTTCAGGGCTTTTGCTCAATTAATAAAGGGCAAAAAGAAAGCCGATTCTGTAACAGCACTTATAGTACCCGGATCCAAACTGGTTGAGGAACTCATGAAAAAGGAAGGTCTCATCGCTATCTATAAGGAGGCAGGCTTCGAGGTCAGACAACCGGGTTGTTCATCTTGTCTTGCAATGAATGAGGATAAGATCCCGGTGGGTAAATATGCCGTATCTACATCAAACAGGAATTTCGAAGGAAGACAGGGTCCGGGAGCCAGAACGCTTCTTGCAAGTCCGCTCACCGCTGCTGCTGCAGCTATAACGGGCAGGATCACTGATCCCAGGGAATTAATGAACAATTAATATTGATTATAAGAGAAGATATGTCAAAAGTAAAATTCGGAATACTTGAATCTACATGTGTTCCACTTCCTCTTGAGAATGTGGATACCGATCAGATAATCCCGGCGAGGTTTTTAAGCGCAACTTCAAGAGAGGGTTTTGGCGATAACCTCTTCCGCGACTGGCGGTATCTTAAGTCCGGAGAAAAGAACAGCGATTTTGTACTGAATAATCCACTATACGGAGGAGAGGTCCTTGTGACAGGTAAGAATTTTGGCAGCGGATCAAGCAGGGAACATGCGGTATGGGCTATCTATGACTATGGATTCAGAGCAGTAGTATCGAGCTTCTTTGCTGATATTTTCAAAAACAACTCGCTGAACAACGGCCTTCTGCCTATTGTGATTCCTGAAGGTCTTCTTAATAAACTTCATAACCTGATCCTGACCGATCCGTCCTTAAAGGTGAGGATAGACCTTGAAGAACAGTTATTTACTATTCTCTCTACAGAAGATTCTGTAAGGTTTGAAATAAATGCTTACAAGAAGGAATGCCTGCTCAAAGGACTTGACGATATCGATTTTCTGCTTGGCATGAAAGATCAGATAAATGACTATGAGAAAAACAAAATAATGGTGCAATGAGAGTAGAAATAATGGATACCACCTTAAGGGATGGTGAGCAGACGCAGGGTGTCTCATATGCTCCGCTTGAAAAGCTGCATATAGCAAAGCTGCTGCTCAGGGACCTTAAGGTTGACCGGATAGAAATAGCTTCGGCAAGGGTATCATCAGGAGAATTTGAAGCATTAAAGAAGATAACAGACTGGGCCCGCCATAACAATCTTCACCGTAAGGTTGAAGTTCTGGGCTTTGTAGATGGTGACATTTCAATCAACTGGATTCATGAAGCCGGAGGAAGGGTTGACAACCTGCTCTGCAAGGGCTCACTGAGACATCTCGAAAAGCAGCTTAGAAAAACTCCTGACCAGCATGTGGCAGATATTAAGGATATCATAAGGAAAGCTGAGGCACTTGAGATGGATATTAACATTTATCTTGAGGACTGGTCAAACGGTATGATCAATTCACCTGATTATGTATTCTATATGCTTGATTCATTAAAGGATGAAAGTATAAAGAGGTTCATGCTTCCCGATACTCTCGGAATCCTGAATCATGAACAGACTTATGATTTCTGCAAACAAATTGTTGACCGTTATCCAGGGCTTCATTTTGATTTCCATTCGCATAATGATTATGATCTTGCTGTAGCAAATGTATTTGCTGCCGTCAGGGCCGGTGTAAAGGGAATTCATTCAACAGTCAACGGCCTCGGAGAGAGAGCCGGAAATGCACCTCTTTCCAGTATAATCGGAGTTCTGCGCGATCACCTGAATGTAGAAATGGGGGTAAATGAATTTGAAATCACTAAAGTAAGTAAGATTGTTGAAACATTCAGCGGGATCAGGATACCGGTAAACAAGCCTGTAATAGGAGAAAACGTATTCACCCAGACAGCAGGTGTTCATGCTGACGGCGACAGCAAGGACAATCTCTACTATAATAATCTGATGCCTGAGCGTTTCGGCAGAAAAAGAAAATATGCCCTTGGGAAACAATCAGGTAAGGCAAATGTAAAGAAAAACCTGGAAGAATTCGGACTTATTCTAAGCCCCGAATCACTTGCAAAAGTTACTCAAAGGGTCATTGAACTGGGTGATAAAAAAGAAAACGTAACAACAGATGATCTTCCATTTATCATTGCTGATGTCCTTGGAAATGATCAGACTAATTACAAAATATTTATAAAGAATTATTCGCTTTCTCTTTCTTACGGGCTTAAACCATCAGCAAACGTTCAGATTGAAATAGATGGTAAAGTTTACCAGGAGACCTCTTCAGGTGACGGCCAGTATGATGCTTTCATGAAGGCCCTCAGGATTATTTATGATAAGCTTGACAAACCTTACCCGCGACTGATTGACTATGAGGTTTCCATCCCGCCGGGAGGTGCAACTGATGCACTCGTTGAAACTGTCATAACCTGGGATTTTAAGGGTAAGGAGTTCAAAACCAAAGGTCTCGATGCAGACCAGACCGAATCTGCAATAAAAGCTACTGAAAGAATGCTTAATATTGTAGAAGGAATTCACGAAAAAACTAATAACGCAATACCAGCCTGATATTTTATAAACCTTAATACAAATAACTAAACTTAACATAACAATTTATGAGTAAATCTTACAACATTGCTGTGATTGGTGGCGACGGTACAGGTCCCGAGGTGGTAAAGGAAGGTGTTAAAGTCCTTTCTGCAGCTGCTGCAAAATATGGCTTTAAACTTAATTACCATGAGTTTGATTTCGGTGGTGATCGCTACCTGAGGACAGGTGAAGTACTTCCTGAGTCTGCAGCAGATGAGCTTAAGAAATATGATTCGATATTCCTTGGTGCAATCGGTCATCCGGATGTAAAGCCGGGTATTCTTGAGAAGGGAATTCTTCTGAAACTGCGATTTGAACTCGATCAGTATATTAATCTCCGTCCTATTAAACTTTATCCCGGGGTTCCCACTCCATTAAAGGACAAAGGTCCGGAACATATTGATTATGTGGTTGTAAGAGAAAACTCAGGTGATGTTTATACCGGTGCAGGCGGAACCACAATGAAAGGTACTCCACATGAAGTTGCTATGCAGAATATGGTCTATTCACGCATGCAGGTAGACCGCTGCCTCAGGTATGCATTTGATTACACCAGGAAGAGAAATAAGAGGAAAACCCTTGCCCTGGTCGGCAAAACAAATGTGCTAACCTATGTATTCGATCTTTGGGAAAGAGCATTCCATGAGATAGGGAAAGCTGAATATCCTGATATCACAAGAGAATACTATCACGTAGATGCAACCTGCATGTGGATGGTCAAAAATCCTGAATGGTTCGATGTTCTTGTCACTACAAACATGTTCGGTGACATCATAACAGATCTTGGTGCTATAACACAGGGAGGTATGGGAATTGCTGCAGGAGGAAACATCAATCCCGGAGGCGTTTCTATGTTTGAACCAATCGGCGGATCCGCTCCCAAGTATACAGGTAAAAATATTATTAATCCTCTTGCATCAGTTGCCTGCGGAGGTATGATGCTTGAACATCTGGGCGAAGAGCAGGCTGCAAAGGCCATAGAGAAAGCAATAATGGATGTTACAGCAAATAAACTTAAAGATATGGGAGCAGGCAAAATGGGATATTCAACAACAGAAGTTGGAGACCTTGTTGCTGAAAGAGTATAATATGTCAGAATATCTCTTTTTACCATATTATTATGTTATTTATTAAATTATCACTATCTTTGTATTTATATTATTTAATAATGTTTTGCAAAAATTCACATCATCATCATTTTCATACTTGCTTTCAGGCGAGGAGATAATGATATG
>CAYLYN010000070.1:0-19715 GCA_964387565.1 uncultured Rikenellaceae bacterium
TGTCAGTCTTTTATGTAAAATGAGCTGAATGAGAACAGTTTTCCAGGTATCGTCAAGGTTTTCGAGAATTTTCAATTCGGGAAGGTTTGGATACCTGATGCTGATGGTGTTTTCTGAAGCTGTGGTAATATTGGCCAGCCACGATTTAATTGCTGCTCCAGGATTTCCTTCAGAAAAACTGAAGTATTTATTGAAAAGTCTGGCTATGCTTATTTCAGATAATTCTTCTTCTGAAGTTTTTTTAAGGATAAATTTTAACCCGCTTGACCTGTGTCTTCTGATTATAAGTTCCCTAATTTCTTTTGAATCAAATGGCTTCAGATTGATAATGCTGATAAAAATTTCCTGGAAATTCGTCAGTTTATTGATAAGATCATATGCATAGGGATTCATATTAATTATAAAAATGAATCTCCTGCTGAATTTATTGATAAGATTGATTATCACATTGATTACCTCCAGACCATCAGTTGAACGCTCCCACCATAACTCGAGGTCATGAAAAACAAATACACTGTTATTTGATTGCGCCTCCATTATCTCATAGATGTCGCCCTGAGTGGAGGTAACCTTACCTAGTTCAGCCAGAAAATCTTCAGTAAGGATTGAGCCGGAGTAAACAGGAGTGAGATGAAATACTTTTTCTTTTCGAAACAGTTTCCCGGTCGTATAACGGCAGAATGTTGATTTCCCGCAGTTTCTCTCACCGAGTATCATAATAGCACCTCTGTATCCTGCATTTATACGGTTAATTGCAGTTTTAAACAACTCTTCATCTTTTTTTCTCTGGATCCAGAAATCCTCACTTATACTTGACCGGCCACTGAATAGTTTTTTATAGTACTGAGGGAGTTTTTCAGTTATTTTCTCGTCCGGGCTGATAGATTCAATGATGTCAAGAATCTGGTTGCTGCTTAATCCCTTGCGTTCAGTTTCATTTATCTTTCTGGCCAGCAGTACCCATTCGCTTCTTGAATATAGAGCTTTAACAGTAATATTCCTGAAAAAGAACCTGAGGTTATAAAAATAAGCCCTGATAGTCTTTTTTACTTTTTTGCTCTGATGTTCCCTTATGAACCAGGAATATTCAGCAACTGTTAAGTTTATCTTATAGGCAGATAACTTATCAAAAACTTCATTCAGGGAGTTGTCAATTACAAGGCTTATCTCATTTCTTATCTGGTCAATTTTATTTTCTTCTTTAATAATGTGATTACAGGTGTCTTTGATGATTGAGTCAATGACCTTTTTTCTGTCAGGCAGGTCAGCCGGAATGTTTTCAAGATTGAAACGGGTGAGGCTTAGAAGGTCATTTATAACGAAAATAGTGTTTTTGCAGGAATCCGAAATTTGTTCCAGCTGGTCATAGGTAGTTCCGATGAACCTCGATTCAATATAAAAGCGGGTCAGCCTTCTGAGCGGAACACTCAGTATTTCCTCAGTATGACCGGGACCAGGATTTGTGATAGCTATATCCAGTATTTCCGGAAGTGTTTCTTCTATCCTGATAATCTCTTTTCCGAAAAGGTTAAAATCCTTCGTCAGGGTAATGTTTTCTTCGAGGGATGCTATTTTGAAATTTGGACCTGATATGCTTTCTTTTTCACTATTATAATTTTGAAGTTTGAGCCGGATATCATTCAGTCCGCTTCTGAAATAGTTATCAAGTTGCTGATCTATCTTAAGATTGAATTCATTTATTTTGTCTTTGATCCTGCTTTTGTAAGAATTAATGACGATATCAATTTTTATTTTATTAAGGTGAAGACGTGTTGCTTCGTACCATATATCCGGAAAAAGCAGATTGTTAAGTACCAGACTGGCATAATATTTTTTATTCCTTCGTTTTCTTCTGATACGAAAGTTTATATCGGGTCTGGACATATTATTGGTCATCTGCTGGAGGTTTTTTCTGAACTCCAGTATTAACCTGTTTTTCAGTTGTGTCTTTAACTGAGAGATGCCTGATGAAAATGCCTTAATCTTTTTCCTGCCCTGTTCCCTGGCTTCCCTTATTTCTTTTTCCTGATCTTCATGATCGTCTAATATTTTCTCCAGTAAAGCATCGGTGGCGCTGATTATTCCCCTGATTTCTGAAATATTTTCAAGCAATTCAGATTGCAATTTGCTCAAAAAGGAAGCAAGGAAGTAATGACGGTTATCTTTGAGGTAGTATGATGCAATTTCATGGTACTGTATCTTTCCGGGAATGGATTTCTTCGAGAATGGATGAATAATACGTTTTCTGATTATGAACCATTTTAACCAGAAAGGATCTTTGCTTCTGACTTTGAGATCTTCCCTGTCATAGTCTATAAGTATTTTTAACGGAAATCTCAGCAGGTCTTTTTCAAGTCTGTCAGCATACCATTGTAAACCATTTTCCAGTGCTTCTTTCTGAATGATAAGCCTCCTGTTTCTCAAGTCATCAAATGAGCGGTTCACATGATAGTAAAAATCATTTTTGATCTTTAATATAGCTTTCCTGGTGCGATATTTATCATTCAGTTCGTTCAGTTTTCCGAGTTGAGAATATACTGAATTAAATGCAATTGCAAGATCTTCAGCCAGTTTCTCGGTTTCGTTTAGCAGAGGAACGAATGCTTTTTCGCAGAAAAGTGTAAGGACCTTTTGCCCGTTTGTATCAATTTTAGCTATATCATCATTTATGATGTTGTATTTAGATGGAACCAGCTCAGGCAGTGAGATATCTCCTCCAGTTGTGATACCGCTAATTGATTCCGGGCTGCTTTCCAGTTGAAGATCAAATGATTCGAATCTTGAAGAACTGTTTACCAGTATAAATGTGCCAAGGTGTTTTGTCAGGTATGAAACCTCATCATAAGTCTGGTCAAGGTGCTTGAATTGTTTGTCGGGGATCCCTATAAATGTGAGATCAGTTGCAGACGACTCACGACCTATTAATTCATCTCTTGGAATATTGTCAATATTATTATTTATGATCCTGATCTCAAAGTTAATCCTGTACTGAAGGAGAATTTGCCTCAACCGTTTATCAATTATTTCATTGCGTTCAGGCTGATTATTTATGATCAATAATCTTATGCATGCATCTTTCCAGGTACTTGATGATGTAAGATGTCGAAGCAGGAAAATGGAAAAAGTAAGATTACTTCCCCATCCGCTCCACCATATATCAATTGTTCTTTTTTCACCAAATTCTTTTACAGGATTATAATTCAGGAGAACTGTATTGTAATCGCTTTCTTCAAAGTTTCGGAGCAGCTGCAGAAATTTATCCTTGTTTCTTTCATTTTTGCTCCATCCCATCAATATGGTATCAGGTTCAACACCTGCAAAACCAAAAACCCTTGATATTTCGTTCATGCCATCATAAATGTTCCGGCATTTATGCTCATGGATGACGAATTCATTTGTCTTGCTGTGGACCGCAAAATGCCTTTTATCCCTGATGAGTCGTTCATCGTCGGATACGACCATTTCAAAAGCAGAAAACATTCCAAGTCGTCCTGTAATTGAACTTGCAAGATCGATAAGATGTGGCCTTGCATTATCCTGGCCTGAAAAAAGTATTACATTAGGTCGCCAGTTCCTTGTATGCAGAGTTGATTTATTCAGACGTTGTAAACCGGTTCTTACAAGTGTTGCCCATACACTGCTCCATGTATCTCCTGTTTCAAGTACCAGTTCTCTTTGTTTAAGCATAATAAACAACAGGCCAAGGATTAATACAGCAGCCATCATCGCCAGAAAATCAAGCTGTATCATGACCAGGAAACATGCAAGAAATCCAATTATGCTGACAAAAGGAGGAGTCTTAAAAGTGGGTCTGAAATCGGCACTTGTAAGAGACTCAAATGCTGCACTCAGGTTAAGGAAGCCATATGTGGTAATAAAGAAGATTGATACAACCCGGGCAATAACATCCAGTTCTCCTATAAGAATGCCGGCTTCAGCAATTAGAAATGTCAGAATCAGAGCATTCCTTGGCTCTTTAGAGGCCCCGGATCCATGGGCGAACAATCTTGGGGTTATCTTGTCAATCGCAGTCGACTGAAGGATTCTCGGGGCAGCCAGGATGCTTCCAAGGGCAGAGCTTAAAGTGGCTCCCCATATTCCTGCAATAACCAGCTGGGGTACAAGGGCTATCTTAAAAAGTATCTTTGGATCTTTTGCAAGGGCATTTCCATCAACGGTAAAAAAGTAAAAGAAAGCAAGGCCTATATAAACTAACAACCCGATGGCAATAGCTGAAATGGTACCTAATGGAATTGATCTTTTTGCATCCTTCAGATCACCTGACATTGATACTCCGGCTTCAAATCCTGTTACTGCAGGAAAAAATATCCCAAATAGCACTACAAGAGGGATACCTGAACCACTTCCAAACAGGTTTGGTGATGTTGGAGCAAAATCATGTTTGCCAAACAAGACAGATAGTATTGACAGGGAAATAGTAAGCATGATAAGATACTGGGTCTTTATTGCCAGTGATGTGCTTATGAATGTGACAATAGTCACGATCAGCAGGATAATTGATCCGGCTATCCTTATGTTATTGATATTCATAGGTATATCAAAGTATCCCAGGAAGCTCTCAGAGAAACCAATAAGATAAAGACTCACGCTCAATGATAATCCTACAAATAATGCCAGCCCCAGAGTCCCGCCAATTGGAAGACCGAGGCTCCTAGAAATTATATAATATGTACCACCCTCTTTTACCCTTTTATCTGTTGCAATAGAAGAAACACTGAGCCCGGTAGTAATTGAGATAATATGGGCGACAATAATGATACCCAGTGTTCCGATCAGCCCTGCTTCGCCTGATATCATCGGCATTCGCAGATACATTATCACACCCAGAATAGTAAGAATTGAAGGAGTAAACACTCCTCCGAAAGTCCCGAACTTTTTAGCTTTAGCCATATTGTATTAACTTACCCTAAATATAATAAAAATATCACTGCTCTTCTATTGTGAGTCGTACAAAATGGTACATTTACATGTAAGTTTTACCCATATATGGAACCAGTTAATCCTTACATACTGATTATTGCTGTCTGTATTATTATAATTCTTTCACATCAGTTTAACTGGATATCGAAAGTCACAAATGTTCCAAGCGTACTGCTTCTCATACTGCTTGGAACCGGAATCAGGATTGGTCTTGATTATTTTAATATAGGAGTGACAAGTTACCTGATGGATATACTTGTAATTATCGGAATTATCGGGCTTATTATGATTGTGCTCGAAGCTGCTCTTGAACTTGAGATCACTAAAGAAAAGGTTCCATTAATAACTAAATCATTTTTCCTTGCATTCGTTTCACTTGGATTATGCATAGCTTTTATTTCGTATGTTCTGAACAGATGGATCATCGATGATCTGTATACGGCAATTATTTATGCCACGCCTATTTCGGTTGTGAGCAGCGCCATTGTAATACCCAGTGTAGGTGGTTTGATAAAACGAAGTAAGGAATTATTGATTTATGAAGCAACATTTTCTGATATACTCGGGATTATGATTTTCTTCTACCTGCTTGGGAGTATTGAAAAAAGCTCAGTAAATGAGGTTGTTGTGAGTATCTCGGTGAACATTGTAATCACATTGTTAATATCCTTTTTTGCAGGATATGTAATGGTTGTATTGTTAGAAAAATTAAAATCGCAGGTTAAACTTTTTCTTTTGATAGCTGTCCTGGTTCTTCTTTATTCAGTAGGAAAGCTGCTTCATTTCTCATCGCTTATTATGATTCTTATATTTGGGATAATCCTTAACAACAGTCAGATTTTCTTCTCAGGAAGGTTTAGAAAACTGGTAAAACATGAATCTCTTAAATTGATTGAGAATGATTTTCATCTACTTACAGTGGAATCAGCATTCTTTATAAGAACTTTTTTCTTTGTAATATTCGGAATGACTCTTGAGCTTGAAAGCCTGATTGATGAAAAGGCGGCATTAATTGGTATACTGATTGTTGCAGGTATCTTTATCATTCGGTTTTTGTTACTTAAGGTATTCCTTGTAAAACGTATTTTCCCTGAACTTTTTGTTTCACCGAGAGGTTTGATAACGATACTTTTGTTTTTCAGTATTCCTGCTTCAAATCAGAATAGTGATTTCAATCCCGGTATTCTTTTATATGTTATCCTGATTACTAATATCATTATGGCTATCTCACTCATGGTAAAACGAAGAGATTTTGATTACTCAGATAAGCTGAACTTCGAAGACTGGGATGAACTGGACAGGGAAATTGAAGAACTGAAGCAGAAGAACAGGATGTAAACATGAATACTGCTTTGCTTTTACGCTTTTAGGATTACATAAATTGATTACTGAGCAACAAAATGATAGGTTAGTGTTCCTGTCTGGGTTTTGGGTGCTTTTAAATCGGAATTGAACCGTGAAACAACTGCTGCCTTTACGGCAGCTTCGATCAGACACGGATCATCTGTGGTACTCTCACTGCCAATAATTTGTGCTTTTTCCACAACACCTTTCTGGCTGACTTCAATACTTAATGCAACTTTGCCGGAACCCTGGCATTTATAAATAGGGATAGGAAGATATGTGTGAGTCCGGCCTGAAAGATCGTAGTAAATTCGTGTAGGACCTTTGTAATTTGCTTCCATCTCCTGCGATTCGGTCGGTTTGTTCTGGTCATCCTTTACCTTCGATTCATCATTGAATGCAAGATTCTCATCCGGTTTTTCTGCCTGCCTCTTCTGTTCATCAATATAATTATTTTCACTGAGCTTCCCGTTCCTGATAAGCTCCTCCTTCACCATGTCTATATACTCATCGCGGTTTATCCTTGGATCAGCTTTACTTGCAAGATTCCTTGCAATATTGAGCATCTCCTCATCTCCCTGTAAAATCTTCTCTATAGTTGTAACAGGCAACTCTTTCAGCTGCTCTTCCTCTTTTGGTTCTTCCTCTGCAAGAAATTCGATCTCGAACATATCTCCTGATTCAGTTTTAAGAGATCTTATCTGGAAGGACATAATGATTATTGCAACAATAAGATGAAATATTACTGTTCCAAAAATTCCAATCACTCTGCCTTCGTACTTCTTCATACCTTGCCAAAATTATAAATTATTACATTTACCTGACAATTGGTCTGCGTTATAATTGACTTTTTACTCGACGACTGGTCATAATTATAACGTTAATGCATTATCAGTTTGTATAATAGAATAAATTTGAAGATGAAAAAAGAACTTGTACTCGAAATAATTCAGGGAAGATGGAGTCCTTATGCTTTTTCTCCTCAGCCCGTTGAAGACTTCAAAATAAAAGCAATATTCGAAGCAGCCGGGCATGCCCCGTCATGCTTCAATGAACAACCCTGGATGTTTGTTTATACTACCTGTGAAGATCAAAAGGTATTCAATGATTATCTCGGATTCATGTCAGAGACAAACAGGATATGGGCAAAAAATGCATATGCTATCATAATCAGTATGGCCAGAACAAAATTTACCCATAACGGTAAACAAAATAATTATGCAATTTACGATACCGGGATGGCTGTTTCAAATCTGCTTTCCCAGGCAATGGCATTTGATGTTTTTATTCACCAGATGGCTGGTTATTCTGTAGAGAAGGTCAGGGAATATTTCAAATTGGGTGATGATGTAGTGCCTTTAACCATGATGGCTGCAGGGCACCTTGGTGATGGGGTAGATTTACCTCCGGATGTCCTGAAAAAAGATGAGCATCGTCGCCCCAGAAAATCTGTTAATGATTATACCTTTAAGGACAGGATTTATAATCCGGCTTTCTAAGCAGTGGATTAATTATTGCCAACTGCCAACTGCCAACTGCCTGTTGCCTACTATTATTTCTCAGGTTTCTTCACCTTCTTCCTGACCTTTGCCTCCTGTGGTTTATTGAATTTCTGATTTTTAAATAACCCGTTCTTAATTCCCTTAACAAACTTTGACCATGCCCACGGATTCATAAGGTTATTTACCGGAAACTGGTTCTTTGTAGCCAGTGCATTGAAATTTTGCTCCATGACATATTTATAACCAGCTTCAGGAGAGACTTTTAATCCTGTTTCATTTTGCAGTGCTACATATATTGAAGCCAGATTATCATTCATGTTCTCAATAATAGGATCTACGGGCTTTTCCTGTGTTATATCCCTTATGAATTCACTGTAGGTTTTCCATGGAAGAATATTTACCCCTTCAATCCTGAGGGTATCAAACTCCAGCCTTATATCAACATTAGCATAATTTGATCCGTAATCATACGGGATTACCGTATGGTATCTTTTATAGCCAAGCGCCCTGAAAAAAACAGTATCACCAGGTGCACTTGTAATTGAATATATTCCGGATACCTCACTTACAGTTCCTCTTCTGAGTTTTTTCGAAATTATAGCAACACCTGATACCAGCCTTCCTCCTTCATCCGATATGATGCCGCTTACCTGGATAAACCTGTCGCTATTTTCTACCTGTCCATTGAGGATGTTAATCGCAAACAGTACCAGAATTATTGTATAAAGGGCTTTATTCAATCAGGTCGGATATTTATTCTTTTGGCGGATCTAAAGAATGCAAAATAAACATTATTGTGTGGAACAATAAAACATTTAACTATTATTTAACAGCTTCACAATAATCTTCAAAACGATGCGATTAACAATTTTTATAATGCATATTCGAAGCTAAATAGTTAACTTTAGATTGTTCTTTAGATTATGTTTATGAAAGAAATATTCTTTTCCATTAGCTTAATTTTCATCATTACCTCATGTTATACACTTGAAGCTCAGCAGGATGATTATGTGAGATTAACTGAGGGATTTAAGGATCCGCCTCTGTCTGCAAGGCCTAAAGCCTACTGGTGGTGTCTCAACGGAAACATCGATACTCTGAGAGCAAAGCAGGAGCTCCTTGCAATGAAGAATGCTGGTTTTAGTGGATTTGACCTGTTCGAAATAGGTGTTCCAAAAGCTGATACTATGATCCCCGGCGGACCCGCTTTTTTGAGTAATGAGTCACTGAAGATCATTAAAACAGTTATTGATGAGGCAGGACGGCTTGGACTTACAGTAGGATTAAATCTTGCGAGCAGCTGGAATGCAGGCGGGAGATGGGTTAAACCGGAACATGCCGGTAAATCAGTTTACTTTTCAAAAGTGAGTCTTAAAGGTGTGCAGGGTTACCTGGAGACCAGACTCCCTTTTCCGGATGTCTCTTTCCCAAAGGCATCACTGATTGGAGGGACCGGTAAACCTATGATTCCATTCAAAGCTAATGGACGGCCTTCCTATTATGAGGAGATAGCAGTACTTGCTGTCCCCTCAGGAGCTGAAGCCGGTTCGCTTGATTCAGCATCAGTACTGGATCTGACGGAGTACTTCGATTACGACTCTGACATGCTGAAATGGGAGGTGCCTTCCGGTGAATGGGATATATTAAGGTACATATGCTCCAACTCGGGACAGGAACTGGTGCTGCCAAGCCCAAAATCTGCAGGACTCACTATTGACCATTTCGATTCAGTGGCAGTTGAGACTCACCTGATGTATATTATCAATCGTCTGTTACCAGTGTTAGGGGATTTCAGGAATACCGCACTCAAAAGCTTTTATCTGGCAAGCTATGAAGCCAGGGGATTCGTCTGGACATCATCCTTAAGAGATGAATTCAGAAGACTGAATGGTTATGATATTAAAAAGTTTATCCCTGTCCTTTTTACACCTGAACTGTTCAAATCTGAAATTTCGGAGAAAACAAAAGCTGATTTCAGGAGGACACTTTCGGAACTTATGATTAATAACCTCTATAAAAAGGCAAAAGAGATATCCAACAGGTATGGACTGGCAATTAACTCTGAAGCGGGCGGACCTGGTTATCCTTTATATAATGGCCCTGCTGAGCCACTGAAGGCTCTGGGTTCACTCGATATTCCCAGGGGAGAATTCTGGGTAAATCATTCACGATATTATATGGATGATAATGGCTCCGACAGCATTGACATTCTTCGTGTGGTGAAAGAGGTTGCTGCTGCATCACATATATACGAAAAGGGCATTGTTGAAGAAGAATCGTTTTCATCATTTCAGCACTGGCAGGAGGGACCAGGTGATATTAAGCCTTTTGGCGATCGTGCATTTTGTGAAGGTATGAACAAGGTTGTACTTCATGGTTTCAGTCATAATATTACGGGAAGTGGTTACCCTGGATATGTCTACCATGCAGGAACACATTTTAATACAAAACGGGTATGGTGGCCAATGGCAAAACCTTTCTTCGACTATCTTTCACGTGCTTCATATGTTTTCCAGGAGACTGATTTTGTGGCTGATGTAGTCTGGTATTATGGAGATAAAATCCCAAACTCCGCAACTCCGAAAAATACACATTTCAGAGTAGGACCTGGTTATGATTACGAGGTAATTAACACAGATATACTTGTTAATAGTCTTAGTGTGAAGGATGGAAGACTTTATCTGCCTAATGGCTCTTCTTTCAGTCTGCTCGCAATTGAAAAGGAAAAAGTACGCTCTCCTTCTGTGGAGCAGAAACTTAAAAAGCTTTCAGCGGAAGGTGCTGTAATTACTGGTACTGAACCTGAGGAATTGCTTAAATATCTGAATGTTAAACCGGATTTTGTTTATCGCGACGATGAGTCCGGACTGCTTGATTACATTCATTACCGGAAAGAGGATCTTGATTTTTATTTTATAAGGAATACATCGGATGAATGGATTTCGAGGATTTGTGGATTCCGGCAATCAGGAAAGGTCCCCGAATTGTGGGATCCTGTTACGGGCGATATTGTGCCTGTAAGAATTTATGACAGCTCAGATCCCTATATTAATCTTCCTCTGACTCTGCCTCCATACGGATCATATTTTATTGTTTTCAGATATACGATACCAACGCAGATTTATACTAATATAAGGATCGATACACAAGACCCTCCTTATCTGCAATACCTTCCTGAAGGAGTAGTGGTTGTAACACCAGGTGCATACAGACAGATGAATGATCCTCGTCCCAGGAAAGTAATAAGCAGATCAATAATTAATCTTGATGGCCAGTGGAAAGTCTCATTTCCATCCGGATTTGGTGCTCCATCAAATTATGTTATGGAAAATATTTCTTCCCTGACCGATATCCCGGTAGATGGTATTAAATATTTTTCCGGAATAGCAACCTGGGAAAAACCCTTCTCATTCAGGTTTGGCAAGGAACCGATGAATGATAAAAAGATTTATCTTGATCTGGGTACTGTCGAAAAGGTTGCCGAGGTCTGGCTTAATAATAAATTTCTTGGAACAACATGGACAATGCCACACAGGTTCGATATAACCGGACTTATTATTCATGGTGAGAATTATCTTACTGTAAAGGTTGCAAATACATGGAGCAATCGTATTGTCGGAGATGCATTGACAGGAGAAAAGTTTACAAATACAAATATTACCAGGACAACAGTACCTGGAAGTCTTTCTGGTAATCTGCCCTGGAAGGAGGTACCTTTGATCAGATCAGGACTGATTGGCCCGGTAACTATCGAAACAGTCAGCATTATAAGGTGATCAGATGAAGAAATCAGGTCACTATTCATGGGTGATAGTGGTGGCACTGCTGCTTGTTGCCACTTCACTGAGTTTCCTGGACAGGCAGGTCCTTTCGGTTTCCATTATTAAGATACGCGATGAGATAACTATATCTGATGTAAGCTATGGGTTTATTAATGCCGGCTTCCTGATCAGCTACGCCATCATGTTCACTCTTGGAGGAGTGCTGATTGATAAATTCGGAAGCCGCCTCGGACTTGCTGTATCTGTTGGATTCTGGTCATTTGCAACTCTGCTGCATAGTGTGGCGAATACTGTTTTCCAGTTTGGATTTTTCAGATTTCTGCTTGGACTCGGAGAAGGTGGTTGTTTTCCAGGTGCTGTAAAAGCTGTTATTGAAAGAGTTCCTAAAGAACGCCATGCCATGGCAAACGGAATAGCAATAGGCGGATCTGCTCTGGGTGCCGTAATTGCCCCTCCGTTATGTGCCTGGCTTTTGATGTCGGTAGGGTGGAGAGCACTTTTCCTGATAACAGGTGGATTTGGATTTCTATGGCTCTCCTTATGGCTCTTTTTTACAAAAACAGGAAAAGAAAAGAAATCTGTGAGTGCGAATTTTGAATCAGTCGAAACAACAGGTGGCAAAATTGAATTCTGGTCATTATTCAGGAACAGGCAGGCTCTTACATTCATTGCAATAAGGTTTATTCTTGATCCCATCTTTTACTTCTATATGTTCTGGATACCGAAATATCTGAATGAGAGCCAGTATCTCTCTCTTGAAAATATCGGGAATATATTATGGATCCCATTCCTGGCACTTGGTATCGGTAATCTGCTGGGCGGCTGGTTTTCAGATCTTATTTTCAGAAAAACAGGCAGTACCGATATGTCCAGAAAGACAGTAATGGGAATCGCTGCTTTACTGACTGTACCATTGGTAACCATAGGATTTCTTCTGTCAACACCTCTTATAGTGGTTCTTATGACTATCGCTTTCTTTGCCCACGGGCTCTGGATAACAAATTATATTACTTCAATAAGTGATATATTTGGAAGCAGGGTAACATCAACTGTTGTTGGATTATCCGGTTCAGCAGGTGCTGTTTCTGCTCTTGTTCTTAATCCGATCATAGGCATGGTTGTAACAAATTACTCGTATGGTCCCTTATGGTGGTACTCAGGCTTAATGTACCCATTGGCCTTTCTGCTACTTTTAATCCTGATTCCAAAAATCGAAAGCAGAAAGTTAAGTCCAGATTAATTTTTGAAGATATTTGAAATTAAAATTACTAAGATGTTACCGGAAAAGGAAAAAATAGTTGCCAGGAATGGCCATAAATCAAGAGCTATAATCGGAGTTTTTGGAGTTGGGTATGAAAAGTACTGGGAGCAGTTTCCCGGATTGCTTGAAGAACTCGTTATTAAACAGCAAAAACTTATTCTCAAACTCGGTAGATCCGATTGTGAAGTTGTTGATTTTGGAATTATTGATTCTACCCGGAAAGCTTACGAAATATTGCCATCAATCAAGGCGGCAAATCCTGATATCATTTTTTGCGACATGCTTACTTATGCTACATCAGGAACATTTGGCATTATTATTAAGTCAGTAGATGCACCGGTCATTATGGTGGCACTGCAGCCTTCAAAGGCAATGGATTATACAAAAGCTTCAACCTATATGCAGCTTTATAATGATGATATCTGTTCCCTGCCCGAATTTGCAGGTGTAGCTGTAAGAATGGGAAAGAGGGTTCCTGATGCAATTATTGGTACTCTTGAGGATGATGCAGAAGCAGACAGCCAGCTGGATGAGTACTGCAGGATAGCAAAGGTATTGCATGACCTTAAGAATGCACAGCTTGGGCATCTCGGACATCCTATAAACGCTATGTTAGATATGCATACAGATGCCACAATGATAACCTCTTGTTTTGGTAGTCATGTAGTTGAATGTGAGGCAAATGAGCTTATGAGTTGCTATGAGAAGGTGACTGCTGATGAAATTAAAAAGGCTGAAAAACAGATACTTGCCTTTTTCGATACACCTGATCCTGTTTCAGATCCCATTTCAATGAAACTTACAAGTGACGATCTTTATATTGCTGCAAGGGTGAGCGTGGCTCTTTCTGATTTCGTCTCTAAATATCGCCTTGACGGACTTGCATACTACTATGACGGACCTGAGCAGAGCGAAGTCCGGAAAGTCATGTCCAATCTTATTGTGGGTAATTCCCTGCTTACTGCTGAGCATATCCCGATGTGCGGCGAATCAGATCTCAAGACACTTATTGCACTCCTGATATTTGACAGGCTGGGAATTGGCGGCAGTTTTGCGGAATTTCATCCTGTTGATTTCAACGAAGGATTTGTACTGGTTGGCCATGATGGTCCTCATAATATATCAATAGCCGATGGTAAACCTGTATTGCGGAGCCTGAAGAAATATCATGGAAAGCCGGGAAAAGGAGCAGGTGTTGAATTCAAAATCAAGGAAGGACCGATAACAATGCTTTCTGTAAATTCTGACTTTGAAGGGAAATTCCGCTTTGTTATTGCTGAAGGAGAATCGGTTAAAGGTCCGATACCTCCCACTGGAAATACTAATACCAGGGGATTTTTCAAACCGGATGTAAGGACATTTCTTAAGAACTGGATAAAAGAAGGCCCGACTCATCACTTTGCACTCGGGATAGGGCATCATGCTTCCACCCTTGAAAAAATAGCTACCTTTCTTAATATTGAATCGAAGGTAGTTACACCAGGATAGATCTGGCAGCTTTATTGTCATAATTATTCCGGATTGTATTATTTATCATTTTTATATCCGGAAATTATTTAAATATTTATCCGCAATTTAATACAGTATTACTGTAACACCGTAATACCGTAATACCCTTCCTTATGAAGAAACTTCTTTTACTTGGAGATGAAGCAATCGCTCAGGCTGCCCTGGATGCAGGTATAAGTGGTATGTATGCCTATCCCGGAACACCTTCAACTGAGATCATGGAATATATACAGGCATCAAAACAGGCCTCTGAAAGGAGCGTTAGCAGAACGTGGTCAGCCAATGAGAAAACAGCAGTGGAGGCAGCACTTGGGATGTCGTATTGCGGCAAAAGAGCAATGGTGGCTATGAAGCATGTCGGATTAAATGTAGCAGCAGATGCTTTTATTAATTCGGCAATGACAGGAATTAACGGAGGACTTATAGTCGTTGCAGCCGACGATCCGTCGATGCATTCATCACAGAATGAGCAGGATTCAAGATTCTATGCAAAGTTCGCCATGGTTTCGTGTTTTGAACCATCCAGCCAGCAGGAGGCTTATGATATGGTTTTTGATGCTTTTGAGCTCTCTGAAAAATATAAACTTCCGGTACTTTTTCGTATCACCACACGTCTGGCACACTCAAGGGCAAGTGTGTCACTTCGCGATCCTGAACCTGAGAAAAAAATTAAACTGCCCGCTGACCCGGTACAGTTCGTTTTACTTCCTTCTATAGCAAGAAGAAAATATAAATACCTTCTTGAGGCTTATGAAAAGATGAAATATGATATTCGTCTTTCAAAATTTAACACATTCAGGGATGGATCCAGGAGAGAAATGGGGATCATAGCCAGTGGAATAGCATACAATTACCTAATGGAAAATATCGGCTTCGATAGTGAATATCCTGTACTGAAAATATCAGGCTATCCATTTCCAAAAGATCTTATTAAGGATATCACGGGAAGATGTAATTCTGTACTGGTTCTTGAGGAAGGAGCTCCTGTAATTGAAGAGAGCCTGAGAGGAATTCTTGATGAAGGTATTAAGGTATATGGACGTATGGATGGCACAGTTCCCCGTGATGGTGAACTTAATCCGTCAATTGTAGCTCAGTCGCTTGGAAAACAAATAAGTGATGGCAGAGAGATTCCGTCTCTTGTCAGGAACAGGCCACCTTCATTCTGCAAGGGATGCGGACATTCTGATATGTTCAATGCCCTGATTGAGGCTTTGAAGCCATATGAATCAGGCAGTGTGTTTTCGGATATCGGATGCTATACTCTGGGCGCCTTGCCACCCTATAACTCAATCAACTCATGTGTTGATATGGGAGCCTCAGTAACCATGGCTGTCGGAGCTGCTGATGCCGGACTTTTTCCTTCAGTATCTGTAATCGGTGATTCGACTTTTACGCATTCCGGAATGACAGGGCTCCTGGATGCTGTTGTAAGGGGATCTTCGGTAACGATAATAATTTCAGATAACTCCACAACAGGAATGACAGGTGGCCAGGAATCTCATGCTACCGGTCGTCTTGAAGATATTTGCAGGGGAATCGGTGTGGATGAAAAACATATCAGGAATATAATTCCTTTACTTAAGAATCATGAAGAAAATATTCGTATAATGAAAGAGGAATTTGAGTTCAGAGGAGTGTCTGTTATTATTGCTGCAAGGGAATGTATTCAGACTGCCGGAAAGAGAAAGAGAGCAGAATCATCTAACCGCTAAAACGAAAGGCAGAAATGAAAAATGATATTATAATTTCAGGAGTAGGAGGACAGGGAATATTATCAATCGCAGCAACTATTGGTCTTGCAGCAGTTGCAAATAATCTCTTTCTCAAACAGTCTGAGGTACATGGAATGAGCCAAAGGGGAGGGGATGTGCAGTCGCATTTCAGACTTTCAGATAAGCCTGTTGCTTCTGACCTGATACCATATGGTAAGGCAGACCTTATTATTTCAGTGGAACCCATGGAGTCGCTCCGCTATCTTCCATGGCTTTCAGAAGAAGGATGGATAGTAACAAATTCCGTCCCGATGATCAATATACCTGATTATCCGCCTGTTGATGAAATATTAACTGAAGTAATGAAGGTTAAGAATCATATTATTATTGATGCTGATGCAATTGCCAGAGAGGCTGGGTCAGTTAAGGCAGGAAATATTGTTATCCTTGGTGCGGCTTCTCCTTTCATCCGGATGTCTTTTGAAAGTATTGAAGATGCAGTTAGAAAACTTTTTGGAAGAAAAGGTGAAGATATAGTTGAGATAAACCTTAAAGCTCTGAGGGCAGGCCGGGAGAGATCAGTAGTTTAATTAAGAGTTCTTAGTAAAAGATAATTTCTGCAATACGGTTTCAGAACCTGAATAATGCATTGATATATATCAGGTTGCTGTTAGCCTTGTTTTCGTCATAAGGATTCCTTCCCTGGAAATCAAGTGCAAGCCTGATATTTGGGGTAAATGAATGCTGAATACCTATTATAGCAAATGTACCGTCAAGTAAATGGTTCCATTGTTGCGTTTCTCCTTCCGGTACAACTGAAGTTGAATAGTCATAGCGGATGAAAACCTCGTCCTTTTCAGTAATATTTACCCCTCCTGTGGCTGATAATCCCCATGCATTGTGGCCGCTGATGGCATCTAAATTGGTTTTCAGGCTGGCTTCAGCACCTATATTTATTACCTTATTCCTGTAGCCTGCAAAGATTATCCCGGTAAATTCCTGTATATCCGTTTTTTTTTCATAGTCACTATAAAGCCTGAAAGCGAACTTGTTTCCAGGAGTTATTGAAATTCCGAATGAGCTTCTGACTCCATTATCAAGCTGTAATTCAAGATAACCCTCACCATTCATAACGGAGACGTCTGCACTTATGATATCACTGAATTTATAGTCGAGTGTAAATCCAAGATCGGCTGTAAAACCGTAACCATTCAGTGCCTGGTATGAATTTGCCAGGTATCTTTTACCCCACCATCTCTGCTGAAATTTGAAAATGCGGGTATCGGTCAGACCTAAGGCCATTCTGAGTCTTTCATTTGACCAGATAATTGATGCTTCACGGAAATAAGCATATCGCCGTCTTACTGTTCCGGGAATTACATCATCAGGATTTCCAAGGTTAACGATCAGCCTGGCTGAAAAGTTATTGTCAACAACATAATTATATCCCAGGTATGCCCTGTTAATTCCAAATCCGTTTGTTTTAGATGTATCGTTCAGATTGATATGAAAATCAGTAAAGATCTCGGCTATTGGCCTGCTTTCTCTGTTATCCGTCTGAGCATACAAAGAAAGACTGGAGATAAATAATAAAAGGATAATGATATGGAGTTGTTTCATAAGGTGTTAAAAATATTCTTTTGAAACTGTCAGCAAATGTAAATTATTATGTATTACAAACACCGGTCAGCCTCTATTATTATAATAGTATCATGTCTAAAAAATGTTAAAAGAAGAGCTATCTTTAATCCCGAATTTTAAAAGTGTACAAAAATGTCAGCAGATTCCAGAAAGAAAGCAGAAAATTTCCTGTCGATAGCATCCCAGTATAAACTGGGTTCTCTTGTTACAGAATCCTCTCATCCGGATACCCGTAACCTTTCATCTCTTGCGGTCAATAACCTTCCTGAAGCTATTTCGGTTCTAAAGGGACTTGATAAACATACTCTTTCGATACTGAATTCAAAGGTTAAGGAAATTTGTAAATTGAAGGATGCTATAAATGATACTTTCAACTCCGGAAGAGATGTCTATTTCTGTGGTTGTGGTGCAACAGGAAGATTGTCTCTTACTATTGAAACTTTATGGAGACAGGTAAAAAAGGGCAGGCATGATGAAAACAGGGTTTTCAGTTTCATGTCAGGTGGTGATGTTGCCTTAATCAGATCTATTGAAAATTTTGAGGACTATACAGATTACGGAGCCCGTCAGCTTCATGAAGCAGGATTTAAGGAAGGAGATCTTCTTGTAGGTATAACTGAAGGAGGTGAAACTCCTATTGTTATTGGTGCTGTGGAAGAAGCTGTAAGAATTTCAAAGAGAAGCCCATTTTTTCTTTATTGTAATCCTGACGATATTTTGTGCAGTGTTGCTGAGAGATCGGAAAAGGTTATACATAATCCGGCTATTGAAAAGATAAACCTCACTGTAGGACCAATGGGTATTACCGGGAGTACACGGATGCAATCTTCAACTGTTCTTCTTGCTGCAGCAGGTTTAGCATTGTTCTATAATGACAGGGAAGAATCAGAACTGGAAGAGACAACTGTTGAGTTGTTAAATTATTGGAAATCAACAGATATCAGCTTTATCGAGAAGTTTATAATGAGTGAATCAGGATTCTATAAGAATGGAGATTATCTGCTTTACGAATCGGATCCTTATCTTGGTATTACAATTATTACAGATACCACTGAACGATCACCTACCTTCAGTCTCTACCCCTTTGAGAATATATATGAGAATGATCCAAAGATATCGTTATGCTACCTGTACATGCCTTCTGCTCAAAACAGTGAGACAGCCTGGGAAAAGCTTCTATGGAGAAAACCAAGAACTCTTGAATGGCCTGAAATTTCCGGAATTGCTTCAATGAAGAGGCTGCTTGGATTCGATTTCAGTAAAAAGGTGCTGGAACGCAGATCAAATGAAGGGAAACCTGGTACCCAGCATATCTTCAGAATTGCAAAGGTAAATGAAGGGATTGATTTCAGCCTTGAGAATAATAAGCATCTGCTGAAATCATCTTTTACTGATCCCTTATGTGATCATCTGGTTCTGAAGATGATACTGAATATACATTCAACACTCATCATGGGCAGGCTTGGCAGATACCAGGGAAATGTGATGACATATGTAAAGGCAAGTAATAATAAGCTTATTGACAGGTCTATCCGCTATATAGATTATATTCTGAAAAGCGAAAAGATAAATGCTGCTTATGATGAAATTTGTTATGCACTTTACGATGTGCTCGAGTCATTGCAGCTTGATCAGTCAATTGTTTTAATGACTGTTGAAGAGATAAGGAGACGCCGTAATAAATAAACAGGGACATGTTCTGATATGTCCCTGTTCCCACTTTTGCACGAGTTGATTCACCGCAGCTACATGTAATAACATGTCAGTCAGATTATTCCTCGATTTCAGCAGTTTCTTTTCGGTTCCCTTTTAGAGGATCAAGAAACATGAAGTCGGCGAGGACGATTTCCGTAAAGTACTTCGTTACACCCTTTTTGTCTTCATATGTACGATAGACAATTCGCCCCTCAACCGCAACCTTACTGCCCTTTTTGAGATACTTGTCGGATAAATCAGCAAGACCGTTCCATGCTACTATGTTGTGCCATACGGTCTCGTCAACGAACTCCCCGGCTCTGTT
>CAYLYN010000070.1:19725-20199 GCA_964387565.1 uncultured Rikenellaceae bacterium
CAGGTAGTCTCTTTGATTTTCTGACCATCTGAATTTTTGTAGCTATCGTCAGTAGCAAGCGTAAATCGTGCGACTTTTTTACCATTCTCAATTGTTTTCAACTCCGGATTCTGTCCGAGGTGACCAATTAACTGTACTCTGTTTTTTAATGAGTTCATGACTTTTAAAGTTTAGTTTGACATATGAATTAATTTCATAGCAAACTTAAACCCCTCTGAAAGAACGTCCCGGTTAATAATCGCTTATTGTCGTTTTGAAATTATTTACAATCGTTTCTATCCGTTTGAAAACGTTTTTGTATTTCAATATCAATTTGATAGCTGATATTGATTATATTTTTTTTATCTTTAGTTAAAATTTAGTGCTGTGGAAAAGAAATGTCTCGATTGCGGCGATATCATCAGGGGCCGTACCGATAAAAAATTCTGTTCTGACCAGTGCCGGAATAATTACAATAACAGGCTTAACCGTGAT
>CAYLYN010000071.1:0-9722 GCA_964387565.1 uncultured Rikenellaceae bacterium
CCGTTTTCAAAATCAATTGGATTCACCTTGTGTGGCATAGCTGATGAACCTATCTATAATCGCCAAATCAAATTGTACACAAATTTAAAACAAAATGTACAATAAAAATTCACGCACATCTATCATTACTCCAGTCATAATTAGCCGTCAAAACCTCCGTTTTCTGCTTCTGTTTGCCCGATTTGGCTGCCACTGATACCAATGACTTAATAGACCTATGTACCCAACCTTGGGCCTTAGTATAGTCACTAAGAAGATCAGAAGGATAGGAGCTAAGCAAGAACTTGCCCTGAATACCCGATAATAATCGCAACAGAGCCTCGAAGTCCTCCCTGCTATATCCATCATAATGTCCCATGTCAGAATTGAAATAAGGCGGGTCTACGTAAAAGAATGAGTCCTTTGTGTCTCTCGATCGAATCACATATAAAGCATCAGCACACTCAAGCTGAACCTGCTGCAGCCTTATGGCCAGCTCATAAGTAAAAGCCTCTCTCTTGTTATCTATCTTCTTTGGCGTGCTATTCTTTGTTTTATCATATCCCCAGCTGCTGTCAATCTGCCCGGCAAATCCCTGAGAAGATAATACCCACAACGCCCAGGCACGCTTAAGTTCTGAAAACATATCTGGATTATTGTAGATAACTGAAGCTTTCCGGTGCAGATCCCTGCTATGTAAAGTGATTTTAATCTCCTTTTCAAGGCTAATAAAATCATCTTTAACTACCCTGTAAAAGTTGATCAGTTCCCTGTTTGTATCATTCAACACCTCTATTCCGCTTGGTTGCTTGGCAAAGAATATTGCAGCTCCTCCGGCAAATGGCTCACAATACAAGTTATGTATTGGTATTAAAGGCAATATCTCCTTTGCCAGTAATTGTTTTCCTCCATAATAAGTTATGGGTGTTTTTAAATTCAAAATTTCGCTCATCTGATTTCATTAAAGTTATTATCTTTATAGTCTCTCACAAAAATGCGTATAGATCCACAGAAGAAAGCTTACGGGCCTCCGGTAGTGTGGTGACATACGCGTTTGTATTTTTGTGAGAGAAAATCAGACGGCTCCGGAGGCCTTTTATATCATCAACTCTTCCGGCATATCCGGCTCCATAACCTCTGCCTCCTCAATCGGAAGACTACTTAAAAAATCTTTCACTTCGGCCAGGTCAGGATCCTGAAGTACATCAACCGGCAAACCAGACCTGCCATCAATTAGCTCAATAGGCTCAAGTGCTGAATATTTACCATGTCTGCCCTTTACCTGACCGGCCTGTTCTGATGTAAGAATTATCATTTCCATTATTACAAAACTTCTTTTATCGAAATATTATCTATTGAAAACGAGCTGGAATATACCGTAAGCGTCCATGCCGCGATTCTTAACCGTGTATTTGCCGCGGCAACAAATAAAATTTCGTGCGTTCCGTTATTATAATATTGTGCAGATGTCCCAAAAGTCGCACTTAACGCCGTTCCAACGTGATTTAAAAACGTTATTCTTGCGGCTGTTTCACAATTTGAAATAGTAAATTTTAATTTATAGGTATGGCCACTTATTAAATCATTAATCCCGTCATTTTCCATTATATAAGCCCCAGAGTCAATATAATCATAATGCGCTTTCCCTCCTGAAATTGTCCAGCTGCCACTAGATTTTATCCAATCTGCGTCCGTATCAAATCCGCCATTTTTTATCAATTCATCACCATAATTTAACATACTAAAAATTCCTTCCCTTAATGCGACAAGGGCGTTATAAATTATTAAATGGTCGCTATCTAATAATGATTTTCCGTAAGCCGAAAATACGCGCGTCGCATTCCCGGAATAATTTTCTAGCATATTCCAGCTAATTAATTCCTCTTGAGGCTGCCACCTATCAGCGATATAAACTCCGTTTAAATATTGGTTGTTATATTCATTTCCGTTTTTATATTCGTAACTATGACCGAACAATGTATTTGCAAAGTGCGCACCCCAGCCCGCATAATTTGCGCTTAAATAATAACCTCTTTGTACGTGTGGATAACTAAACCAATAATAACGAGGTTCTCCGGTCCTGCCTAACATCGGATAACCTCCCGAGGACATCCCAACGGCATCTAAATACATTGCCGAATAGTCGGCTACTTTCCAATTAATCCCGTCAGTATAAGGATTATAATTTGAATCTATATACTTTCCGGAATTACATAAAATTCCGCCATATTGTAGAAATGTAGGGGAGTTTGCTAAAATTGAATAATTCGCGTCTTTTATCCAATTTAATAAAGAAGCCTGAATTGAGTGCAAACTTCTAAAATATAGTGCATCTAATTTGTACCATGTGCCTGAATCTTTTAGAGTTTGTATGAAAATATTAATTAATATTTTTAATTCATCCGGGGCCTGTACATCCATGCGAGCAAATAAAGCAACAGCTTCATCACAATACTGTTGACCTCCAATAAAAAATCCTTGTACTGCTGATCGTCTCATCCTACACAGTCTGTATTGTATACGTCAACTCCCCGCTTGCATTATCACAAAACCAGAATACATAATTCATTTTGCTTGCTGCAGCATCAATATCATTTGTGCCAATCTTTGTTACGAACATAGTTCCGAGAGTAACCGTATAACCGCCTGTCGCATCCATTATCAATTCAATCACTCCTGAATCTCCGTCCGATGCGTTGTTCAGATTAACAGTTGTGTTACCAGTTATGGTCCCGCATTTGAAGTCTTTATGGCTGGTAGCATCCAGGTTAAGAGGATTGGCAAACACCGGAGTCTGAAAAGCATCAGCCGTCACCTGTGTCGCCGGGTGAGTGTGTGCTGAAGGGGGCATCGTGTCTGGAAAATCTGTAATTTCATCAACCACATGAGTATGATCTTCCGGAGGAAACTCCACAGGCTTTCCCGATACACCATTCCAGGATGTACCATTCCTCATCTCAACCCTTACCCTCCTCTGGGCTATATTAACACGTATATCACTCATGACCTGTTATGTTTTGGTTTTTCCTACAATATCAATAACCTTAAAATCAAAAATATCGCTCTGCATCTCAAGGCTCGCACCATCAAACACCTTTATGTCCGCCTTATATATTCCGGATGCAATTGATCTTTCAGTTTCATCCGGAGTAAATCCAGTCAGTCCATTCAATGCATCAGTATGCACTGTAATAACTTTTTTAATAAGAGCAGACTCATCTCCATCAGTACTGTCGCTCTTGTTCTTTACGGTCAGCTTCACCGATTTTCCTGTCAGGTTATAAGGCACCTCAGGCGTTACGCTTGTATCATATATTTCAATGTCAATAGGCGCAGCCACTAACCTTTGCATTTCAAATGTTGACTTCATTTCTCTGCCTCCTCTTTTAAATCAATATATTTGGCACGCTCAATTGCAGCCTTGGCATTTAATGCTTCATGTGCTTGTAAAAAAGGGATATTTAATCCACTCAAAAAATTCACAATCAAATTAAAATCCTCAGGTGTCAGGAAGACCATCCTGGTGGTCTTGGCTTTATTATCCTTATTTGTCATTCCTTTTTTGTTTTAGCAGGGCAGTAATAGTTCTGCCCTGCTGTTGTTAATTACAAAACTGAAAGGAGAATAGCCCCTATGGCTGCTCCCAACATTAAGACAATTGCTGTCCTGGCATCAAACTGGAAGAAATCCTGTCCTTCCCATCCGATGTTCAGAGATCTCATTTCCATGACGAATCTCTGCCAATCAGATTCCTTAATAAATACTTTTCTTTTCTTCATTTTTAAATGTTTTGGTTAAACAAGTATTATACTCCATCATAATTGATGTAAAGCCTGTAATCGTATGATGGAACCGGTGCTGTTCTCTCCGTCCCATTTGTATAAGTCCAGTGATGAACATTATAATATTCAACAATGGGATCCCCGCTGGTATAAGGAGTATTTCTTGACGGATCCCGCATGTTGATAATACTCGATATCCTCTCCCACGCATTATTTGTCAGATTGTACTGTTCAACCCATGCGTCAACTTTCAGCCCAGTGGCATAAGAATGATTAAGCGTAAGTGCCATGCAGTTAATGTGTCCTGTACTGATCTCCCATCCGCCACTGATAAATGAAGGGGTATACGGCGTATTATGATACACATCTGACGATGGCGTCTGTATCCTTACCCGCTTGGTATACTGAGGGAGTTCATTATGAAACAGCTTTGCTATCTCATTGCTGTTGTAGCTGTAAGTAGTGGCTGAGCTTATGAGATACAGCTTGCAGGTATAATCAACATAATATCCTCCGCTTCCTGATGGTCCTGTAAATGTCACGGAGAATCCTGTCGAATCACCAGGCAAACAATTATCTTTTAAAGATGATAATGCCCTTACATGGCTTCCTTTCAATGTCGATCCTTCCCATACCGTAAAGGCAATACCAAGGGCACTGTTAAGGTCTGTTAAAATAAGTTCTCCAAGGTAAAAGTCACAATAGAAGGTGACCGATGCTCCTGAAGCAATACTTTCTGTGGTAGTCCTGTTGCTATTATAGTATGAAGGAGTGATTGCTCCGTGATTGTACCCGGCAAAATCACCAAGCTTGCAGATAGTCGGTTTGGTCCAGGTTATTTCTCCGTTCATCCCCGCATTACTGATGGCTTTTATATAAGGGCTAAATCCCGACCATTTATTTACATTATTATGCCGACATAAATCGTAAAGCGAATACGTACTTGCTCCAAGAATTCCCTTAACCTGGCTCAGGCTTATGTTCGAGCAGTTTATGTCATTGGAGTTAACGGTGATATTACCAGCAGTCGGACATTCGGCTCTGTCTTTAAGGTTTTGGGCCGTGTAGCCCCTGTATATTGATACTGTCTTTCCCATTTTATCCGTATGCTATAACATCACCTGCACAGGTAAGTGTGCCATTCATATAATCACTTGCATCATTTTTCAGGTAATCGCTATGTGCCTGATTGTTATTTTGCGAATGGTTATACGCAGTATTATAATTGCTGTGGTTATAAGTCGATTGATGCGTGATTATCACTGATGATGCAGTACCAGCAGGATCATATACGCCACTGTGATTATGGCTCGTTATTGTCCCTATAAGCACAGCTTCAACCATTGCTTTGGTAATTGCAGTCAGATACCCGTAACTCGCATGGTTCCCCCAGCCATAAGCAGTCTGTCCATTAGCTATATTGGCATGGTTGTAACTCGCCTGGTGTGTCGTCATTACTGATGAAGCGGTTCCTGCAGGATCATACACACCACTATGATTGTGGCTTGTTATGGTACCTGTTAATACAGCTTCCACCATGGCCTTGGTAATGGCTGTAAGATAACCCGCGCTCGCATGGTTCCCCCAGCCATATGCTGTATTCCAGTTTGCCGAGTTATTTGTAATTGAAGCTGCCCAGGCAGATCCTGTTGAAACTGCAATTCCAACACCCGGATATGAAGGAACGCCTCCCGTTGCCGATAATACACCATCTGTTATGCTAAGATTATTTCCAACCTTAATTCCCCCTAATACAGTTGCACTGGCCACAGGCAAATCATCCCATATATTTGGAATTGTCTCCCCTGCATATGACAAAACATCATATAGGCTACCCAATGGTTTCTTGCACCTTATATATTCATCTGCAGTACCCTTGTTAACTATTTCAAAATAATAAGGAATACTATCCCCAATCGAAGTAGTTCCTCCTCCGGTATTAATATTATTTATGGTAATATTATCCACCTGCATGTCCCTCCGCTTCCTTATCAGCGTCCCTGTCTCTATGTTCAGTGTCCCGCTCATCCTACCGATATCGTTAAATCCTCAACTCTTATCTCCTCCCAGGTACCGCTTATGCTCCTGTTAAAATCGCTGTATTGCCCGCCAGTAAACATCATCTTCTTCGTGCCGCACTGGGGCTGATCCGTATCCTGTACTGTATGCAGAAAATTAGGGCCTCCGTTCATATCCATCAACGCATCTGCCTCCATTGTCCCGCTCAACAGTATATTGCTTTCCTGGTACTGGCTTATTATCGATCTCAATAATATGTGTGCAAGCTTGTAATCCGATGCATCGCCTGTCTTTCTCCAGCCCGTGGTATATTCACCGTCGTCTGACTTTCTTATTGCGCCCCTGTCGGCAATATTCCTGGCGTCAGCATGGAACAGCGTTATCTCCGGGGCCTCGTTCATAAAGCTTACATCCAGGTCTCCTTTAAAAAGCTCATCGTCTGTTGATGCCTCTTTGGCTCCCTGCCCGTTGCTCACCGATCCGTCACTCTCAGCCGTTCCTCCCTCTCTCACCCTGCATTTGATGTTCCTTACCCTTACCTCCTTTATCCCGTCAGTCTCGTCAAGCCTGGTTCCTCCTTCCATTTCGGCAAACACATCCGGGTCATAGAATTTGAAGGTCGCTTTCCCACCAGGTACCGTCCAGGGAACTATCAATGTGAACGGCACCCACTTGTCACATATCGACATTTCATCTGCATTCTTATATACAGTTCCTCCAAAGCTGTTCGAGAAGTAGGGATTAAACCATATCCAACCGCTCCCTACCATATATATTATTCCCTTGCTCTCAATCTCAATGTTCATGTACAGTTCTATCCTGCTTGCTACTACCGGATCCTCACCTGAGAATTCCCATGTCCTGGTCTTAACATACACCTCCCCGGTTATTGCCATAAACTGCCCGGTCCTCTTCGCAACATAATACCCTTCAATGTTCATCCATGTGGCATCAGCTATTCTTTCAGCTCTCTCAATATAAATCTCTTCTTCCCCGTTAGCTGGGTTTTTATGTCCAGTTAAAGCAGCAACTCCGGCACTCAGGGTTATGCCTGTTATTGCTGTTATACCCGATAATCTGACAACACCATAAGCATCCTCGCCCCATGTCTCCGTCCCGCTCCATAGGTACCTGTTTGCCAGGTCAACCTCCCTTATGGCTCCGTCACGCATATAATGTGAGTATCTTATTCTCTGCCTGCTGTAACCGCTTTTAATGTCAACCAGAGAGTCTTCTTCTTCCCAGTCTGTGTCTCCATTGCTTATATCAAAATTCCTGGTTATGTTAACCGTATCTATATAAGCGTATGTGGTACCATTAAACCTCATCGCGCTGAAGCTCGCGTCGGCAAGCATCTGGGGTTCATATATGAATATAGATCCGCTCTCCTGTCTTATCTGCAGGCCGTTCACTCCCTTCAGGAGTTCCTCCAGTACTGACCGGTAGGTCATAGGCTCGTCCTGCTCGTCGTAATAATTGTTCTGGTCAATCTTAAGCTTATGCCATATCGTTTCACCTGCTCCGGGCGTAATTCCTGTGCACGAAAGCTTTGATGCAAAGTATATATACTGATATGGTAGGCCTGTTTTTGCCAACACCCTGGTAAGCACGTTCCACATGCTTTCAAGTGTATCATACTTTAAAGTCCCGTTCAGATACTTGAATCTGTTCAGTATGTTGAAACCGTCATTGCAGTGAATGGTCACGTTATAACCGTTAAGCCTGAAATATTCCTCACCGTACTGCTCAACATTTATGTAGCCCAGGAACCACGGATTTGCAACACCGTTTTTAAAGCATTTAATCATCCTTTTTACAGGGTCTTTCGTGTACATCCCCATAAACTGCCCGTTTGTTTCCGATACCAGGTTAATGGTTGCGCCCTTTCCTACTACAGGCATAAATATGGTCGGATCCATCGGAGCCACATCCACAAGCAACGGATCCTCCGCCGGTACACAATCAGTTACCGCTCCGGCAAAGTCACTCTCCAGTATCTCAACCTTCGAATCAACTCCCTCCCGGTCCTTCCACTCAACCCTATGTGATAATCCGTACGCCATCCGTCTATTGTACTGTCATTGCGAGCCACGCGTAAGCGGGGCGTGGCAATCTCCCCGGTGTTTACCTGTAGTTACTCAAATGCCTCTCCTTATACTTAAGCCACGCATATAAATTCCCCTGTCCGTCCAGTCCCAGCTTCATGCTCTGCGGCACAACCTGGTTGCTGGCTATCATTCCCTTAAGCTTGCTCAGCGGCGATATCACCTCCGGGTCAGCCTTTGCCCCTGGGTATTCCCCCACCTGCGCAATCGTAGGGCCATGCACTAATCCCCCTGAAGCCATTTTCGGAGCTGCAAATCCCATAAACGCCGCTATTCCTTGGGTCACCAGTCCGCTTCCCGGAAGCAGAAGCTTAAGCAGGCTGAATACGGCTGCCTTGGCTGCCATCTGCAATACAATTCTGTTCAACTCCCTCATTAGGCTTTCGGCCATCCCTTTAAACCCCTCATCTATGCTCTGAAATAGGTCCATGAATGTATATGCCAGCTCCTCTGCGAGGATATCCTGGTTCTCCAGTTCCCTGTTCATTTTTACCAGGGCATTTATCTGTTCCGTAGTAAGTCCTGTATATTCTCTGAGCATACCGATGCTCTCCGGAGTCACAAGATTCCTGCTGAATAGATCCTTTTTACCCATCTGGTCAGTAGCTGCATAACCGGCCTTGCCTTTACCTGGTACTTCGGTGCCAAGCTTGTAGCCAGCTGATGTTTCATTCACCTTCTCTTTAATCTTTGCAAGGTTAATATTCGCATCCTTCAGGGCCATAATCGCCTCTTTCTCCCTCTCCAGGGCTGCCACCTTCTGGTAATGCGATTTTATAGTTGCTTTGTCTGTTACATCCGTCCTTTGAATCAGATCATTGTAAAGCTGTATCTCCTCGTTGATTTTCTCCATAGTTCGGATCTCGGTCTTTTGAGCATCCTCTTTTTTCTTCAATGCCTGCAATTCCTGATATCTCCTGGAAACCAATTCTTGCAGATACTTATCTTCTTCACTGATTTTGTCGCCCATCTGCCTGTACAACTCAACATATCTACGGACATTATCAATGTCGAGAACTGCAAAAAATTCCTCTGCTTCTTTCTTCTGAGCCTTCCAGTCCTGTATTTTACTGCCCCCTGCTAAAAGATCAATCCATTGAACCATCTTCTGAATTCCACTCAGATCAGTTCTGCTGATCATCTCCGACCAGTCTGCTAACATTGTAAGTCCTGCGGTCCCTCCCTTTGCAAGAATGCTTTCTCCCAGGGTAACTTTCAAATTCTCCCAGCTTGCGGCAATACCCTGTATGCTCGTCGCTGTCGTGTCGGCAATTGTACCTGCAGCCTTCATCTCCCTCTCAATCACCTTACCCACTGCCTCGGCAAAATCCGGGGTCTTCTTCAGCTCTTCGTTTATCTCTGTCACCGATAAGCCAAGGTTATCGAGCCAAAGTACACTCTTCCTTCCAACACCCACCACAAGGCTCTCAACCAGGTAATCAACTGCCTGTCCTGTTTCCAAAGCCCTCTGCGAGGCAAACTTGAAATAGGTGGGCAACGCCTCCATCGATATCTTGAAGTTCCTTGCCTGAACGGTTTTCGTCATCAGCTCAAGATCGCTCACCGTTCCGCTTGTAGCAGCCCTCAGGTTCCTTAAAAGATTCGGGTTGTCAATCTTGTTGAATGCTGCCTTAACCCCCTCTGCTTTGGCTGCCAGCTCCACACTCTGCTTTATCAGCTGAGTCATCTGGGCAAGCCCGTAAGTGAATCCCAGGGCACCACCCATTTCAAGCAATGCCGACCGGGTCTTCCTTGCCAGTGCCTCTGTCCCCTTCATTTGGCTCTGCACCTTGTTCATATTATTGGTGAAGCCCTGGCTCTGCAGCAGCAGATCTAT
>CAYLYN010000071.1:9822-18891 GCA_964387565.1 uncultured Rikenellaceae bacterium
TCTCCTTCAGCCTCTCATACCTCTCCGGATCTTTCACCTTTTTCCCTTTTGCTTTTTCCTTGTCCCACACAAGTGGCATAAAGTTCTCCGGTGTCATTACTGTCTTCAGCTTATACACGCTCCAGTAGCATATCTTTCTTGTCTGCTCCCAGCTTATCCGCAGCTCTGCGTCTCTCTTCTCGCTCCATTTCTCATATATGATTTCAAACTCTTCAGGTGAAAGGAAGTAGAAGCTTCTGGCATCCATACCTAACTGCCCTACGGCTATTGCCAGAGCTGCTTCAGGTGTTATTTCTGTCCCGTCTTTTTTTTTACCTCGTCTGTCAGAGGTTCAAGAAGTGCCTCGGTAGGATCCCCATCCACATGAACAACAAAATCCTCGAATGAATACGGGAAGTCAATTTCCGATCTCAGGCAGGCACCCTTTACCCTAAGCCAGCAATAATAAAGAAACCCCTCTATATCATCAGCTTTAAGTTCCGTAACCTGTATGCCCTTATCTCTCTTAAATTGAAGCTGAGCCCACATAGTGAGCCCTGCCGGGTATTCCTCCCCTTTAACCTTTATCCCTGCCATGGGTTAAACTGTAACAGTTTTAATCTCCAGTCCGTTCGGCGAAGAGGCTCCGTCAATGCTGAAGCTTGCTGTGTAACCAGCATCATCACCCTCTGTAGCATTCAGGTCAATGCTGTCAATAACAAAGGTTGCTTCCTGGTACTTGTCACCTACCTCTTCGGCTTTACCGTCTCCGGCTGTTGCCTTCCCGGAAAGCTTTAGCTTAACCTTTGTTTTCGCTTCCTGCAGTGCACAAAGCTCATAATACCCGTATGCACCGTATGTTGCAAGGCAGTCGGTTGTTACCTGTGCATCAAGGCCAATCACATCCCTGCCCGGATAATTCCCGGTAACCTTTGTCCTGCGGGTTCTTACCTCGCTCTTTCTGCTTAGCGTGTGGCTTTTTGCCTCACCTATAAGGGTCCATACTGTTGCTATTTCAACATACAGCAACAAATCCCCACCGTCAATAATTCCTGTGTTAGCTGGCATTTTGTCTCTTATTTAAGTTCGTTAATACATCCTGGTTAATTATATTTTTATCCTGGCTTCCTTTCGAGCTCCCGAACAGGAAGTCCACTATTGTGTTCAGTTTTGCGCTGAGCCCTCCCCAAAGGCTGCTTATAAATGCTACCACCCACTCAGGGGCATCCACAGCTCCGTCTTTCACATAAACCCACAGACCCCATACCAGTAGCGACGTAAGTAAAATGTAAGCAACCAGGAACACCATGGCGAATATCTTTTGCAGCCAGCTGTCGGTCATGTACATCGCCCTGGCATTTTTCATGTCGTCAATATACATGGCCATAGCTTTAATCTTCAGCTCCTCCTTCTCTTCTTTCGAAGTAGTAATACTGTCAATGCCTTCAAAAACATCCTTAATCACTGATCCGGTTCCGGTTCCGGCGGCACCTCTGCCCAGTAGCTTTGCAATTAATCCTGTTGTCATGTTGTTTTATAGTTTCTGCAACCTGCCTGTTTCTGTTCTATTTCATGCATTCTTTCCGAATGTCCCTGCAGTCGCTTATCATGCGAATCAATAAGTTTCTCCAGGCGCGAAATATCCTTTTCAAATCCAATGTTCTTGTTCCCCACCACTTTCAGTTCTGCCATTATCTCGGCAATCTTCTCATTTACCCCTCTTATCCAATTCCTGATGCTCCACCACAGTATTGTGCCCATCGCGGCCACAACTGCTGTTAATGCCCATACGGCTAAATCAGCATAATGATTCATAGTTTTTCATATCTGGTTTTACCATCTGTCCTGAACTTTCTCAGTACCTCTTTCCGGTTCTTTGCGCCCTCGTTGCTGCGGCGGCTTACATGTACCCATTCAGGTTCGTCGTCAGTTCCTTCCTCCCATATAAGCTGGTCAAATACCAGGTTATCCCTTATGTATTCAAATACCTGTTTATTGGTGCACCCGCCATAAGGTTGTGCATCCATGTCCATAGCCTCGCCGGTCAAATGCTGGCTCTTCTTGCTCGCGGCCACCCTGCCATTATTCGATAAAGCCTTGTTAAGCTCCTCGCTCCTGAAGAACGAAGGCACCGCAATCCTGCAGCCGTAATGGTTTCTTACAGGCTCAAAAAGAGCCTCTGCTGTCAGCTTCATAACCTCAATGATCTCTTCCGTAGGAGTATTATCAATACCAAGCCTCTCTGCTGTACTGCTCCTGGTGGCTTCCTCTAAACTGATATGCTTGCTTATCATTTCCATCATCCCTGGTTTTTATTCCGTCATTGCGAGTCCCGCGAATGCGTGACGAAGCAATCCGTTTGATTAAAAAAGCCCGGCCCTCCGACCGGGCTTTCAGCCTAACATAAATTACGCGGTATTGGTCTATGCAACCTCTGCCAGTGCTACTATACCGGCTTCATCCTCGCGGCATATCTCTGCTCCGAATCTTACAGATGCGTTCAGAATGGTACCCAAGTATGTTGCATCATTCTCATTGATGTAAGTCAGCGGATGTGCCTCTGCATGGCAAACCATCCCTGAGTGCCAGAAAAGGTTTACAGGCCTGTCGGTTGCTGCAGTTGCCGGAGTTTTCAGCTTGGCACTTGCCGATGTGAAAAGAGCTCCAATATGGCCGTTCTTGCTTCTTACCATCATCTCAATTCCACAGATCTTGCCTATGATGCCCTGTGCGAGCATGTCTGCCCGGCCTATTTTTTCGTAATCGACAAAATCAGCAATACCAAGTAGGTCAGTATAACCATCAGGAGTCAAAAGACCATACATCCCTCCCGGTACTCCTATAACATTCATTCTCAGAAGCAGGTTATAAACACTCAAAAGGTCTGCCTTGGTTATGGCTTTACGGTTACCCGTAAGCCCTGTCACGTTGGTTGCCCTCGCAGTTCCCGTAGTACTCTTTATGTTGGCGCTTACCGTTGGCAACCACTTGTAAGCAGCATAATCTGCAGCCTTTGTGTTCAGTGCTGCAGCCTGCTGTATCTGCTTGGCCTGCCGCTTCGAGTAGTTTAGAACAAACTCCTCTTCATTGGTTATAAGCACCGGGTCGCAATAAAGCTCCTTCATTGTACCGGTCACTTTCGAGTCGGTACTCTTCACAACCTTCAGAGGCAGCACCGTTGGGGCATCCTCTTTGGCTTCATTTACGCTTCCAAGATTGGGGATCTCGAAGGTGGCAGCATCCGCTGCCAGACCTGTTTCGCTGATCGACTTCTTGTAAAATGAATTATCCGGGAAAAGCTGCTTCTGCAACTCCTTCGAATATACGGTCCTTGAAATCTGTGTCATTTTATTCTCGTTTTTTGGTTTTACTTCATTCCCTTTTTCTCCGTATTATTCCCCCTTCAGGAGGAAAGCCGCGAAGCGAAAGGGGGTAGATGTTTAGTCAATCTGCAAAGCAGCTGCGGCAGCAACAAAGTTGGTCCCGTCATATATCAGCTCAACCACCTTTGTTTTGCCTGCAACACCTGTAATAACAGGAGCTGAACATCCGGTCCCGAAAGTTGTGGTCTCGGTCCCGTTGGTCTTGAGCTTGCAGAATATCCTCGCACCTGCCTGTATGTCGGTCGGTATCGTGAGGTTTATAGTGCGATTGCCGGTGGCCTGCGTGGTCACACCGTCAATTACGGTCATGAGGTTATCAATGCTCACAGCCTGGTCACCAGTAGCACTGAGTGCTGTTGTGGTAATTTCACCGAATGGAAATTTTACTTTTGACATCTCTTATTTGTTTTTTCGTTTTTTACATGGTTAATCTACATGCGCGGCGGATTTTCGTCCCCTTCAGGGGGAGATGTCGCGCAGCGACAGATGGGATTATTGCCACTCCTGTCCCCAGTACTCCTTATAAAGTTTCTTGAACCTGGGCAGATCGCTGGCTTTCATCTCGGTGAGTTCAGTTTGGCTGTACTCGTTGAGTTTCTTCTCATCCTTTGTCTCCTTGCCGTCAATCTTCGCAATGGCAGCATCAACCCTTGCAATAACATCGCTAAGGCGTGTGTTATCTTCCGGTTTCCCCGGCTTAATAACAAGTTCCACAAGCAGGTTAAGGTCGGTTGCTCCGAGCTTCTCCATGCTTGCAAGGTTCGTATCGTTCACAACGCCGATTTTCTTTCCGGCGGCTATAACAGCATTAACCAGGGCTTTTGTGGCATCGGCCAGATCCTGCTCCTTTTTATCAATGGCTGCTATGATTGCATCCTCTGCACTTGCTTCGGGCAATCCAAGTTTTGCTGCAATTTTTTTCATGTCTGTATTTATAATTAAAGAATCCTCCTTATTAAGTTCCCCTTGTGGGTTCCCATTGTTATCGGAATGGGGGTTGCCTGTAGCCTCACTTGCAAAAGCAACCAGCTTCTCAACCGTAAGCTCTGCAGCTGCATCAGCAACGCCGGTATCAATAACCTCGTCAATAAAACCTTCCTTTAAAGCATCCTTGGCAGTGTACCAGCTGTCAGTCTTCAAAATCTTTGTAATGTCTTCCTTGCTTTTTCCACGTCTCGATAACAAATCGGTTAGCATACCGGTCATATGACTTATTGAAGCCTTATCCTCCTTACTCAGTTTTGTTATCTGATTGCCATCTTTATCAATCTGGTAAGGTGCGTGCAGCATTATACGGGCATAGTCATTCATTTTTACCCGCTTGCATGAAAGTGCAATAACACCTGCCATACTGCAGGCAACGCCTTCTATTATTGCAATTGTTTTGGCCGGAGAGGCTATGATCGCGCCAATTATACTAAGGCCTTTGAGTACATTTCCTCCCTCTGAGTTAATCCTTAATGTAATTACATCAACCGATTTGCCCAGGTAGTTAATTTCCGAAGCCAGGTAATCACCATTTACCTTATCTCCTATATGGCCATAAATCTCAATTACAGCCTCCTTAACATCCCTTGCCACAATCTTCGAATACTTTATCTCCATGGTTCCTTCATGTTGCCTTTCTGTGCGCTGGCGGATTTTCGCCCCCTTCAGGGGGAGATGCCCGCAAGGGCAGAGGGGGTATCATGTTAAAGCCCTAAAATTCCCCTACATTCTCTCCTTATCCAAATAATAGTGCGACCCTCGCACTTATCAGTACCACCGTCGCACTAAAAATTGTCCCGGTTAACTATATCCGTTACTTTTCACTGGATTTCAGTCCCACTTTGAGGGGCGGACCCGAAGGGCCAGGGGGTTGATCGGGCAGGTGCAATCCCATTGATTAAATAACACATCTATGGCAAAAGACAAAGAGCGTCGTACGGCAAAGATCCTGTATATTGAACAGGGCAAAACAGCAAAGGAAGTGGCCGACCTTGTAGGGGTCGCCGAAAAAACAATAGGCGAGTGGGTCGATAAGTATAAGTGGAGGGAGGAACGAAATGCCCGCCAGGCATCACCTGTAAAGAGAGCCGATAATATAAAGCTCATAATCACCAACCTCTCTGAGGATCGCCTTCGCCTCGACCGCCAGATAAAGGATGCCGAAGCCGCCTGTAAGGACCCTGATTCTCTTCAGTCCCTGCGCGAAGAAATCTCCCGCATCGACGATGCCGTAAGTAAGTGGAATAAAACCCTCGAAAATATCGAGGCCGAAAACCGCATCAGCCTTTCAACCTACCTTAATGTAATGGATCAGGTTTTCAAAGCCATGCAGGTTTACGATCCCAAACTCTTTATGTCCACTGTCGAGTTCCAGGACCAGCACATTCACAAAATATGTTTAACCTTAGGATAACCATAAAACCCCGGCTTCAGCCCGTGGCTTTACAATGAAGAGAACTGATAAAATAATAGCCGAACGCTACCTCTCCAATCTCCGGAAGATTAAGGAAGGAGCTGTCGTCGATCCCTTTGAAGATGAAGTAAAGAAGCGCGAACGTATTCAGTATCTCAAAAAGCATCCTGCTGAGTTTGCCGAATATTACTTCCCTCATTACTGTACTTCAAAAACATCCTCGTTCCAAATACGGCTTGCCAATAAGGTACTGAGACAGTTGGTGTTCTTTATACTGCTCCGCTGGGGTAGGGGCCTTGCAAAATCTGTATGGGCAAATATTATCATCCCCATTCTCCTCTGGGCAAACAACGATATAAAATATATGCTCCTTATCGGGCAAAACTACGATAAGGCAAAAACCCTGCTTGCCGACCTGCAGGCCGAGTTCGAAGGCAACCCTCGGCTCATACACGACTTTGGTCCCCAGAAGCTTTCAGGCGACTGGTCTAAAGGCGACTTTCAGACTGCAAACGGTTTTTATGCAAAAGCATTTGGTATGGAGCAGAGCGCGCGCGGCATCCGTCGCGGACCTTTCCGCCCCGACTATATATCTGCCGACGATCTCGACGATGAGGAAATAACTAAAAATCCGAAAAGGCTCAGGGCCTATGCCAAGAAAATCGAGCAGAATATTATACCCACAATGGATGGCCCGCGCCGCCGCTTCATCATGCCGAATAACTTCTTTGCCCCGGTAACAATTCAGGAAGTCTTGAGAGAAAGACACCCTAAGTGGGATCTCGATCAGGTCGATGCCTACGATACAGCCACCTATGAACCGGCCTGGAAGGAAAAGTATTCAAAGGAATATTATAAAGAAGTTGAAGAGGCCATCGGCTCCCTTGCTGCACATGCCGAGTATAACAACTGTCCGCATATCGAAGGCTCGGTATTTACAGAAGATCAGATTCAGTGGACACAACTCCCGTCTATCAATCACTTCGAGCATATAGTGGGTCATTGGGACATTGCTTATTCAGCATCTGCTACTGCCGACTATAATGCTGTTAGACTCTGGGGCCTAAAGGAAAACAGGTTCTATCTTATCGACTGTTATGTCAAGCAATCAAAAATGAAGGCTGCTGTCGAATGGATCGCTGATAAAATAAAAGAATTGCCTGGCAATGTTCGTCCCCGCTGGCAGTTCGAGTCACAATTTTGGAACGATGAAGTACAGCGTACTATCGACGAGGTTGAAGATAAATACCACATGGATCTCCGCCTCCGCAAGGTTGAGCTTCCAAAAGGAAATAAATACGATCGCATCGAATCAACCCAGGGCTATTACCAGAACAGCCGCATATATTATAATATAAAGCTGAAGGGCCATAACGATACACAGGTAGGCATAGCACAACTGTGCGGAATCGAGCCCGGCTACAAAACAAAAGACGATGCTCCCGATGCCGATGAGCGTTGTTTTACCGAACTCTCAAAATTCATACGCAGGGGTAAAGCCGCAAATGCCAGGTCAGGCAGTTATACACGTAATAATTCACGAAAAGCATGAGCACATTCTTAACTACAACCGATTTTCAGACACGCCTTAGTGATCGCGTTATTGAGCTACTCTCCGGAGGAGTCGATACTCCTCTCGATAATGCCTCAAACGAAGCTTCCGGAATCCTTCGCGATCGCCTGTACGACAAGTACCAGATCGACGGAGAACTTGCAAAAACATCCACAAGTCGCAATGCAACGCTTGTGCGTTATGCTCTTTCCATTGCCGTATATTCACTTTATTCAAAGGTACCCGACGAAGAGATACCCGAACGCGTAGTTAAAGATTACGACGATGCCATGGAAGATCTCCGTCTTATTTCTCAGGGAAAGCTAAGCACCACCCTGCCACTTAACACCGACTCCGATGGCAACACAACAGTCAGGGTCCGTATGGGATCTAACGATCCCCGTTCCCATAATCCCTATAGATTTCCCTGAATTAACCCCCCTTTAGGGGGGTAGGGGGGCAAGCTCCTCCGGAGAGGGACCTCCGTAAGGGCATAGGGGGTTTAAACTATAATTAATAAGCATTTCAAATACATAAAATATGAACCGATTTCAGAAAGCATACAACGCACTTACAGGCAAAACAGATCCTGTACCTCCCGGTAAAAAGAAACGTATCACCTCACAGATCGATACATCTGTCTCTGAGGATCGCGTTAAAATGGAAATGGACACACTTGTCACTGCCGTCGAGAGTGCAATATATCCGGGCCGTCCCGATCGGCGCGATCTTCTGGTAATCTATGCCAACACTGAAGACGATTCCCATGTCATCTCCCAAGTTGAAATAGCAAAGAGCAGACTCCTCTCCGAACCATTTGTTTTGACCCGTAACGGATCCGAAGATGCTGAGCTTATTGAAAAATTCAAAGCTCCCTGGTTCGAAGACTGGCTTTCTATTATAATCGATTCAATCATGTGGGGCTACACCCTTGTCGAAGCTGGTCCGGTTAATAATGAAGGGGTCTTCAATAATTTCAGTATCTTCCCCCGCAGGCACGTTGAACCCTTCAAACGACAAATACTTATCCGCCCAACCGATGTTGAAGGTGTGCCTTATGGCGACAAGCCCGAAGCACTCTATCTTATAGAGATCGGTCAGCCAAAAGATCTTGGTCGCTTCAAGATCGTTGCCAGAGAAGTTATCTGGAAAAACTTCAGCCGTACCGACTGGAGCCAGGCTTCTGAAAAATTTGGGATGCCCTTCCTTCACTTTAAAACTGCCACGGACGATAAAGACGAGCTCGATCGTATCGAAGCTCTTTGTCGTAACTTTGCTTCCAATGGGTATATTATATCCAGCAATGAAGATGAAGTAACTATCGAGCAGCCAACCAACAGCGATTTCTATAAGATCTTCCATGAGAATGCTCAATTCTGTGATCAGCAGATCTCAAAATGCATCAACGGCCAAACAGGTACCAGTGATGAAAAGTCTTTTGTTGGATCCGCCGAGGTCCACGAAAGGATCCTTGATGACTTCTCAGAACGCAGGCTGCGCACTGCCTCTAACCTCACCAACACAAAGCTTATTCCTTTCCTGAATTACCATGGCTGGCAGCTCGAAGGAGTAAAGTTCCGCTTCCCTGCGCTCGACAAAAAATCAGCCCAACCCAACGAGCCTGACGATACGGACATTAATTTTAATCCTGATCTTAATCCCCCTTCAGGGGGGCAGGGGGGTAAAAAAAAAGTCCAGTCCAAAATGATATTACCAGATTGGGTTATCAATATGCCGGAGGCATAACCCTGCCT
>CAYLYN010000071.1:18991-20128 GCA_964387565.1 uncultured Rikenellaceae bacterium
ATAAATCCATTACCGAAGGCAACCTCGATCCGGTCCTTTGGTCCCGAACATGGAAGCAGCTCTTCTCATCTTTTCAGAAAGGTTACGGCAAATCGCTTGCAAAAATTAAGTACAATACTCCCGATTATGAATACCTCGAACAACTCCGTTATAATACAGCCGTCTTTTCCGCCTTTAAACAAAATGAGCAAATAAAGGAAGCTGCCTCTCTCCTGGTTAAAGAAGATGGATCCGCACGTACCTGGAAAGAGTTCCTGGGCGAAGCAATGAAGGTTGATGAGAAGTATAATAAAGTCTGGCTGCAGACAGAATACAACCAGGCACACACTACAGCTATTCAGGCACGCCGCTGGCGCGATGCCGAAAAGACCAGGGATCTATACCCCAATCTTATATTCGTGGCTGTAATGGATTCGCGCACCCGCGAGTCGCATGCAAAACTGCATGGAACTATTCGCCCCATCAACGATCCCTTCTGGAACAAGTACAGCACACCCCTTGATTGGGGATGCAGATGTTCTCTGCGGCCAACCGACAAAGCTGCTACCGATATCCCCGAAAAGCTCCCGCCGGTACCTGCAGGCATGGATATCAATGCTGGTAAAGAAGCAAAGATATTCTCCGACAATCACCCCTACGTCAAAGGATCTTCTGATCGTAAAAATGATCTTGAAAAGTTTGTCAAAACACAACTAACATAATGAAGCCGATCTCACGCCTAAGTCCGGATTTGTTAAAGCTTGCTTCCGAAGTAAAGAAGAAGCTCACCGAAATCATCCCAAAGGTAATTGCCGTCGAAGGACAGATCCACTTTGAAAAAAGTTTCGATAACCAGGGATTTACAGATAGGGCTACCCGCAAGTGGAAAGGCCGTAAGTTTGGAGGCAAAAAAACAAAGAGAGACGGTACCGCTACAAAAGCTTACAAGGAATTCCTCCGGAAGGACAAAGGCCGTGCAATTCTGGTAAGCCATCAGGGTGATAAAAAAGGCGCCCACCTGAAGGATAGTATACGCAGCAGCTCCAGCACAAAACAGGTAGTGTTCTCAACCGATAAGGAATATGCCCAGGTGCATAATGAAGGAGGTCATGCCGGTCGCGGAGCAGGCTTTGAAATGCCCCAGCGTCAGTTTATGGG
>CAYLYN010000072.1:0-19915 GCA_964387565.1 uncultured Rikenellaceae bacterium
AATATTCTCTTTGCAAATCCCAAATTTGATCTCAGTGATCAGTTTCTTGAAAAATTAGGTTATAAGAATTAAATAATTACATTTGCAAAAATTGTTAAAATAAACTCAGAAAATGAAAAGATTAGCAGGTATAACAGTTGTTTTGTTTCTTCTATGTTATTTTGGTCAGGATATTAATGCTCAGAATCTTAAATTCGGTCATATAAACAGCGATGAACTGATTCAGGCATTGCCGGAATTTGATTCAGCTAATGTGAAACTTGAAAAATTCAGACAGGAACTTATCAATGCCCTGGAGCTTATGCAGGTCGAGCTTAATAATAAAAGTGAAGCATATAATAAAGATGCCAAAAACCTTACTGACATAGTAAGACAGACCAAGGAGCAGGAACTTATGGATATGAACAGGCGTATTCAGGAATTTCAGTCATCAGCACAGCAGCAGCTGCAGGAAAAGCAGGCTGAGCTTTTTCAACCGATAATGGCCAAAATTGACAAGGCTATCAAAGATGTGGGCAAGGAAAACGGATTTGTATACATTTATACAGTTGGACAGGGTAGTTCACTGTTGTACTACGATGAAACAAAAAGCACAAACATAATGCCCCTGGCAAAAGCGAAACTTGGTATAAAATAGTACAAAATAAAGAATTAGACGGGGCTGATTTATTGGCCCCTTTTTTATTATCCACCCCTATCCCGACAGGTATAGGGACCCCAGGGAGGACTTGAAAACCCCGTTTGTGTGAGCCCCCCCCTGGGGGATTGGGGGTAAATAAAATTAAACATGAATAAGCAACCCATTGGAATATTCGACTCAGGAGTTGGTGGTCTGACTGTGGCACATGCTATCAAACAGATACTTCCTGGTGAAAGTATCGTATATTTCGGCGATACTGCTCATCTTCCTTATGGAGATAAATCAGAGGAAGCAATCCGGTCATATTCAAAAAGAATAACCGAGTTCCTTCTTGAACATAATTCAAAAATAGTCCTTATAGCATGCAATTCAGCTTCTGCTTCAGCTTTCGAATATTTGAAGAAAGAATTCGAAAAAAGAGTGATAGTGATTGATGTAATTGATCCTGTGGTTGATTATATGAGTTCAAGAAAAATGGACAAGATTGGTGTGATAGGAACAAAAAGAACAATTACTTCGGGGACATATGAAAAGAAGCTTAAAGAGGTTATTCCCTTGACTGAGGTGGTTTCTCTTGCCACGCCGCTCCTGGTCCCAATGATAGAAGAGGGTTTTATTTTTGATGACATAAGCAATGCAATTATAAGAGCATATCTTTCAAATGAGACCCTGGCCGGAATTCAGTCATTGATTCTTGGGTGCACCCATTACCCGATCATAAAGAACCAGATCAGCAAAATTTTCAATTTCAATGTTGAGGTTGTTGATTCAGCCCGTATTGTTTCTGTAGTACTCAGGGAAGTACTTGAAAAGAATAAGCTTCTTAATGATTCCGGGACATCGAAGGATCAGTTCTTCGTATCGGATTACACTCCATATTTTGAAAAGATAGCAAGAATGTTCTTTGAGGGTGAGATAAATCTGAAAAAGGCAGATATCTGGAGCTGATTACAAAAACATGATGATTATCATCCCGTTGAAGTTGGGTTTTTGTGAATTTGCAAACATTTAATAATTAGTTTTGTGAATTATTATAATCTCTGAAATCAACTTATTCCGAAAAATTATCAGGTATCATGAATAATAAAACAGATGTTATCGAAAGAGAAGAAGTGGTCATCAGGTTTTCGGGTGACTCTGGCGATGGCATGCAACTTACCGGTACTCTTTTTTCCGATACAGCCGCACTATTTGGCAATGATGTTTCTACATTTCCTGACTATCCTGCCGAGATCCGGGCACCGCAGGGATCTGTCGGAGGTGTTTCCGGCTTTACCGTACATCTTGGTCATTCAGAAGTAAACACACCCGGAGATTTCTCTGATGTTCTGGTGGCAATGAATCCTGCTGCCATAAAGGCAAATGCACTTTGGGTCAAGAAGGGAGGAACTGTTATATATGACCAGGATAATTTCACTGAGAAAAATATTGAAAAAGCCGGCTATAAAAGTGATCCTATTGTTGAGGAAAAGCTTGATTCATATAATATTATACCTGCGCCTATTTCAACACTAGTTAAAACAGCATTAAAGGATTTTAACCTGGAGCCAAAAACCATATTAAGGACTAAAAATATGTTCGCACTGGGGATGGTATACTGGCTGTTCGATCGTAAGTTAGACTATACAGAGGCATTCTTTGACAGGAAGTTTATACATAAGCCACAAATAGCAGAGGCAAATAAGATTGCTTTGCGTGCAGGGTACTATTATGCCGAAACAATTGAAGCTCTCAGGCCTGTATACAGAATTAATCCCGCACCTATTGCAAAAGGGACTTACAGAAATATTAATGGCAACCAGGCTACAGCATGGGGTTTTATAGCAGCTGCTGAAAAAGCAGGACTGAAGCTCTTCATCGGATCATATCCGATAACTCCGGCTACAGGTATACTTGAGGAACTGGCAGCGCGTAAAGACCTTGGAGTAATAAGTTTCCAGGCTGAGGATGAAATCGCTGGTATCTGTACTGCTCTTGGTGCAAGTTTTGCAGGAAGACTGGCTGTTACCTCAACATCAGGTCCGGGATTGGCTCTTAAATCTGAAGCTATTGGCCTGGCAGTGATGACAGAACTTCCTGTTGTTATTGTTGATGTTCAACGGGGCGGGCCTTCAACAGGATTGCCTACAAAGACAGAGCAGTCCGATCTGCTGCAGGCTTTGTTCGGCCGGAACGGAGAATCTCCGGTAGTTGTAATAGCAGCAGGCACTCCTACCGATTGTTTTGATTATGCTTTTGAAGCCGCCCGGATTGCACTTGAACACATGACACCTGTACTTCTGCTGACCGACAGTTTTCTTGCCAACGGTACAGAACCCTGGAGGATACCATCAATGAAGGATCTTCCTTCAATAAAGCCTCCCTACGCAAACAAAAATGAAACACCATTTATACCATATAAACGTGATGACGATAAACTTGCCAGGTCGTGGGCTGTACCTGGAGTTCCTGGTCTGCAGCACAGAATCGGTGGATTAGAGAAAAATACCCTTGGAAATGTTTCATACGATCCTAAAAATCATGAAAAGATGGTAAAGATAAGGGCCGAGAAAGTAGCCAGGGTTTCCAGGGATATTCCTGATATTAAGATTCAGGGTGACCAGTCAGGCGACCTGTTGCTGGTAGGCTGGGGTGGCAAATACGGATTTATAGTAACTGCAATGCGTGAGTTGCTAGCAGAAGGCTATAATGTTGGCTTCGTTAACTTTAACTATATAAATCCTCTTCCCGGAAATGTGAAGGAGGTTTTCAGCAGATTTAAAAAGATTGTGGTCTGTGAACTAAATCTGGGGCAGTTTGCCGATTACCTGCGGATGAAGCACCAGGAATTCACCTATCATCAGATAAATAAAGTTCAGGGAGTTCCATTCACAATCAATGATATTAAAGAGACATCCATTAAATTGATAGAGGAAAAATAAAATGGAAGAGACAGCTGTAAAATTTGCCGCGAAAGATTTTAAAAGCGACCAGGAAGTACGCTGGTGCCCGGGCTGTGGTGACCATGCGGTTCTGAGCGCAGTGCAGAGAGCCCTTGCTGAAATTGGTATTCCGAAGGAAAAGATCGCATTTGTTTCAGGAATCGGATGTTCTTCAAGGTTTCCGTATTATATGGACACTTATGGATTTCATGGTATCCACGGACGTGCTGCTGCAATAGCTTCGGGAGTTAAAACCGCAAATCCTGATCTGTCTGTGTGGCAGATAACAGGCGATGGGGATGCCCTTGCAATCGGAGGAAACCATTTCATTCATGCAGTCCGTCGTAATGTGGACCTTAATATTCTCTTGTTCAACAATGAGATTTATGGTCTTACAAAGGGCCAGTTTTCTCCTACATCATCAAAAGGCCTGGTCACAAAAACATCTCCTTTCGGGACTGTTGAGGAACCATTTTCAGTTGGTGAGCTTGTAATAGGAGCCAGGGGTAAATTCTTTGCGCGAACCATCGATACCAACCTCGCCCTTTCAACCGAGATATATACTGAAGCTGCAAAGCATAAGGGTGCAAGCGTTGTTGAAGTGCTTCAGAACTGCGTAATTTTCAACGATGGGATACATGACGAAGTTACAAATAAGGAAGTACGGGATGACAGGACAATCATCCTCAGGCAGGGAGAGCCTATGATATTCGGAAAGAATAGAGAAATGGGTCTCATACTCGACGGACTGAAGCTTAAGGTCGTTAAGATTGGAGAAAATGGCATCACTGAAAAGAATCTACTTGTTCACGATGCCACTGAACCTAACCCAGGTATTCAGTATATGCTGGCTCACATGAGCTATCCCGAATATCCTGTAGCACTTGGGATTATCAGGGCGGTTAAAGCAATAACATACGATTTTTCAGTACATCAGCAGATCGACGAAGTGAAGAAAAAGGCAAAAATCAAGACTATGGATGATCTTCTTATGAGCGGATCGACATGGAAAGTTGAATAGCGAAGTGTCTGTTATTCAGGAAGATCAACACCTGGTCTGCCTAATTATTAAACCGCATGGTTTACTTTTGATAAGTGATCTGTGCGGTTATTTTTTGTAATTTTAGGAAGTTATCATTACCAGGTTTCTCTGATGGATAGTTATTCTAATTCGGTTCCTGAACTTAACCGCCTTCTTCATGACCAGAAGGAGAGGCTTAAAGAGCTTGCATGTATCAATCAGACTACTGCAATTCTTAAGGAGAGCAAACCGGTTGAAGAATCACTTCAGCAGATTGTTATGCTTCTTCCTCCTGCCTGGCAATATCCTGAATTTACTGTTGCCAGAATCATATACAAGGGCAGGTGGTTTGAGTCATCCGGATTCAAGGAATCTCAATGGAGAATGTCTCAGGAGTTTACAACAATTGACGGGGAACTCATTTCTGTTGAGGTATTTTATACCTCTGAATTCAGGGAGGAATATGAAGGTCCTTTTCTGAAAGAGGAGCGGGATCTTATCCAGAACATTGGAAGCCTGATTACCGGATATATTAACAGCTATAAAGCAAGAGATCTGATCAGGTTATCACAGTTGACGGGTCTTCAGCCTGATTATAGCAGGGAAATGACAAGCAGGCAGATGCTCCAGAAATTTCTTAACAGGCATAATGCAGAAAGAGATGTTTTTCATGATCTTATGCCTTTCAGAGTCAAGGAAATACTGCTTATTGCAAATCTTTACGATGCCTATTCAATTGAAGGAGAAGGTCGTTTTGCTGATCATATTCTGGGTGAATATTACCAGATGAACATAACTTCCATACCAAGAGTTACCGGGGTCTCCAGTGAAGAGGATGCATTCAGCAGGCTCTCTGCGAGGTATTACGATATGATCATCATAATGATAGGAGTAGACAGGGAGACACCTGTGGAGCTATGCAGGAAAATAAAAGAAAGATATCCTTACATTCCGGTTTATCTGCTTCTGGGTAATACATCAGATGTTCCTTTTATTAAGAAACAAAGAGCACTTGGTATTCCGTTCGACAACTACTTCGTATGGAAAGGGGAGTCGAAAGTGCTTTTTATGATGGTCAAATTGCTTGAAGACAAGGTTAATATTGACAATGATACCCGCAAGGGACTGACAAGGCTGATATTGATTGTGGAAGATTCTGCAGGGTACTATTCAACCTATCTGCCTATGATTTATAATCTGGTGATGGAACAGACCCGGAACCTTATTGATGATGATTCGGATGATGAGCTTTTCAAGATACTGAAGCTCAGAGCCAGACCTAAAATAATGCTTGCCTCTGACTATGAAAGTACAATGGAGTGTTACAACAGGTACAAGGATAGCCTTCTGTGTGTCATTTCTGATGTCAGGTTTCCTGTTAATGGAGAAATGAGTGAAACAGCAGGTGTCGACTTTCTGAGGCAGGTCAGAGAAGATTTTCCCGGACTGCCGGTTGTTCTGCAATCATCTGATCCTGAAAATGCAAGATTTGCCTATTCACTCAAGGCAACATTTATCAACAAAAATTCTGAGAGCCTCCTCCAGGATCTGAAAACCTTTATAAACTTTTATCTCGGTTTCGGTAATTTTATTTTCCGCGACAGTAAAGGAAGACAGATTGCTGTGGCGAAGTCGATGAAGGAATTTGAATCCTTACTTCAGACAGTACCTGATGAATCGCTTGTCTATCATGCACAGCGAAACCAGTTTTCCCAATGGTTGATGGCACGGGGTGAGGTTAAAATCGGAAGAGAGATAAATCCGCTCAAGGTTTCGGATTTTGCAACTGTAAGTGAATTCAGGGAATTTCTGATAGGTTTGATATGGCAGCGCAAAAGAGAAATGAATGCCGGCAGGGTTGTCAGTTTTGAGGAATCGTCGGTACTTGATGAAACCAATGTTGTAAGTTTGATTAGCGGATCAATGGGAGGTAAAGGACGCAGCCTTGCTTTTATCAATGCATTGATCTATAGTTTTGACCTTGGAAGACTGTTGCCCGGGATAAATATAAAAACACCGGTAACCGCAATTATAGGGACCGATGAGTTTGATATGTTTATGGAGCGCAACCGGTTGTGGGATAAGGTAACAAATGTGACTGATTACCTTGAGCTTCAAAAATTATTTCTTAATGGCAGTTTGAGTTATACTCTTGAAAAGAAACTTAAAACTCTTATCAGGCTTATCAAGAAACCGCTGGCTGTCCGCTCATCAAGTCTTTATGAGGATTCAATGAGCCAGCCATTTTCAGGGATATTCCGAACCTATCTTCTGCCTAATGGCAACGAGGATCCTGAAATCAGGCTGAAACAGCTTTCTGACGCTATTAAACTTGTATATTCATCTATCTATTCTGACAGCTCAAAGACTTATTTCAGCGCAATAAACTATAAGATCGAACAGGAAAAGATGGCTGTTGTAATCCAGGAAGTTGTGGGTAATCAATTTGATAATGCCTATTATCCTCATATAAGCGGTACAGCCCAATCCTTTAACTATTATCCTGTTGCACACATGGTACCTGAGGATGGCTTTGCAGTGATTGCAGTAGGACTTGGTCAGTATGTCATGGAAGGTGAAAGATCATTCAGGTTTTCCCCGGCTTATCCTTCTACCGATATTATCTCACAGAAAGATCTGTATAAGAACTCACAGGTTCATTTCTATGCTGTAGATATGTCAAAGAAGATACTGAATCTTCTCGAAGGAGAGACAGCAGGACTTGTATCTCTCGATATAGCAGATGCAGAGAAACATGGCACAATAAAACACTCTGCTTCTGTTCTGAATGTTGATAATGACACAATTACGCCCGGACTTGATTCTCCAGGTCCCAGGGTAATTAACTTTGCCAATATTCTTAAATACGAATATATTCCTCTTGCATCCACGTTGCGGACAATTCTCGATGTTGTCACTGAAGCGTTCGGTACCCCTGTTGAAATAGAATTTGCACTTGATCTTACTAAAGATCAGGCAGGTAATGCTTCGTTTTACCTGCTTCAGATAAAACCACTGATGGGCAGATATGCTGGTTATTCTATTGATCCGGATTCATTGGATGAATCTGAAATTGTCCTGTTGTCAAAGAAAAGCATGGGTAACGGGCTGATCGATCATATCACCGACTTTGTTTATATTGAGCCTGAACGTTTTGATAATACCCTCACTGTTGAAATGGCTTCGGAGATAGACAGGATTAATCGTAAGATGATAAATGAAGAACGTCAATATATCCTTGTTGGACCGGGCCGGTGGGGTTCGCGTGACAAATTTATTGGAATACCTGTGGAATGGCCTCAGATATCTAATGCAAAGATCATAGTGGAGATATGTCTTCCGGGTTTCCATGTTGACGCCTCTCTTGGCTCACACTTCTTCCATAATGTAACATCAATGAATGTTGGTTATTTCTCAGTGAATGAAGAGACATACGGGGGGGTTGTTAAATGGGATCAGCTTAAGAAGCAAAAGCTTGTGGAGCAGGGCAAATTTTTCAGGCATGTAAGGTTCGATAATCCACTTACAGTCAGGATGGATGGAAGGAAAGGAATGGCTGTTGTATCATTAAATAAATAATCACTTTATTATGACCTTCATTGACGGTATACTGGATATTCAGAAATATGATTTTAATGACACTTCATTCGATCTTCTCATGCAGAAGAGGATACACCGTGTCCTTATAATTTGCAGTAATTACGACAATTATATGCTTGAAGAGGATGGGAGGATTGACGAACAGATTTTCAATGAGTATGCGTCTCTTAATTTAAGGTATCCGCCTACCTTTATTCAGACTGATAATGAAGAAGAGGCTTTCAGGATATTGAATGAAGGTAATATTGACCTTGTTATTTCTATGCTGAGCCTGAAGGGGACGGATGTTTTTGGTCTTGCAAAAAGGATCAAGGCAAAACATGATAAAATACCAATTGTAGTACTTACTTATTTCTCAAGGGAAGTATCTCTGAGACTTGAGGGAGAGGATCTTAGTGCAATAGACTATGTTTTTTGCTGGCTTGGCGATGCATCGTTGATTCTTGCAATTATTAAACTAATTGAAGATAAGATGAATGCTGACAATGACATTGAGAACATAGGTGTTCAGGCTATCATTCTGGTGGAGAACTCAATAAGGTATATCTCTCTTTATCTTCCAAACATATACAGGATTATTCTGATGCAATCGCTGGATTTCCAGAGAGAGGCTCTGAATGAACATCAGAGAATGCTTAAGATGAGGGGAAGACCTAAAATACTTCTGGCTAACAATTTCAATGATGCACTATCGCTATACTATAAATACAAATACAATGTTTTAGGGGTTATTTCGGATATCAGCTACAAAAAAGACGGGGTACAGGATGAGTTTGCCGGCATTGAACTTTGCAAAGTTGTTATGGCTGATGATGACAAGGTTCCGTTTCTGCTGCAATCATCAAATGTCAGTCACAAAAAAGCTGCAGAGGAGCTGGGAGCAGGCTTTATCAACAAATACTCAAAATCACTTTCTCTTGAGCTTCGTAACTTTATAATACAAAACCTTTCTTTTGGTCCCTTCGTATTCAGGAACCCTGATACCCTCGAGCCTATTGCTATTGCAACAGATTTGCAGAGTTTGCAGCAAAAGCTGCTTACCATACCAGATAACTCGCTGGAATATCATGCATCGAGGAATCATTTCTCAAAATGGCTGAATGCCAGGGCTTTGTTTCCTGTTGCACAGCTGTTCAAATATATCCGCAAGGAGGATTTTGAAACCATGGATGAAATGAGAAGGTTTCTTTATGTCGCAATATCGAGCTTCAGACTCGGTAAGGGAAGGGGAGTGATTGCAAAATTTGATAAGACAAGCTTTGATGAATATCAGATATTTTCAAGGATTGGCGATGGATCCATTGGAGGAAAGGCAAGAGGCCTGGCATTCATCAACAGGATCATAAAGAATAACAAGCTTTTCAACAAATTTCCTGATGTTATAATCACAATCCCCCGTACAGTTGTTCTTAGCACTGATATTTTCGATGAGTTCATGGAACATAATAACCTGTATTCCGTTGTTCTGTCAGAAATGACAGATAATGAGATACTTAATAGATTTCTCAGTGCTGAGCTACCCGGGCATGTTTATCAGGATTTTTATGCTTTTCTTGCTGTATCACGTAATTTTCCGATTGCAGTACGATCATCAAGTAAGCTTGAAGATTCACATTATCAGCCATTTGCAGGAATATACTCAACTTATATGATACCGCGTCTGGCTGATAATAAGTTAATGGTCAGGATGCTTTCAGATGCCATTAAAGAGGTATATGCTTCAGTTTATTATAAAGGCAGTAAAGCTTATATGACAGCAACTGCAAATGTGATAGATGAGGAGAAAATGGGAATAATACTTCAGGAAGTATGCGGTACACGTCATGGTGATATCTATTACCCGACTTTATCGGGTGTAGCCAGATCAATTAACTATTACCCGATTGGTTCGGAGAAAGCTGAAGATGGGATAGTGAACATTGCATTCGGACTAGGTAAGCTTATTGTGGAAGGTGGTTTATCGCTTCGCTTTTCACCCAGGTATCCCAAAAAGATTCTGCAGCTCTCATCTCCCGAAACAGCTCTTCGCGATACACAGAAGATCTTCTGTGCACTGGACCTGAACATTAACAGCTTTGTTCCTTCCACAGATGATGGTGTGAATATTCTTAAGATTGACATAAAGGATGCAAATAATGATGCAGGACTAAGATTTGCTGCATCAACATACGACAGGGTAAACCATATACTCCGTGATGGTATATCGATTCAGGGTAAACGCATAATAACATTCTCCAGTATCTTACAGCATAAGACATTTCCGCTTGCCGAAATACTTAGTACCCTTCTTGACCTCGGACAGAAGGAGATGAATAATCCTGTGGAGATTGAGTTTGCTGCCAATCTTGAAACTCCACCCGGAACACCAAAAATTTTCAGTTTTCTGCAGATCAGACCTATTGTTCATAATGAGGAGACTTCCAATATCAATCTGGGCCATATTAAGCCCGAGGATACAATTGTTAGTTCTGATGCAGCTCTTGGGAACGGATTATTCAAAGGGATTTACGATCTTGTTTATATACGACCTGAATCATTTAATGCCTCTAATAATAAGAATGTTGCCCTGGAGATTGAGAATATTAATGCACAATTTGTTAAGGAAGGGACAAGTTATGTACTTATTGGTCCGGGAAGATGGGGGTCATCAGACCCCTGGCTTGGGATTCCTGTAAAATGGCCTCAAATATCTGCTGCACGTATAATCTGTGAATCGGGATTAAAAAACTACAGGATAGATCCAAGCCAGGGGACACACTTTTTTCAGAATCTAACCTCTTTCAGGGTGGGATATTTCACAGTCAATCCTTATATAAATGAGGGTTTTTATGATGTGGAATTCCTGAATACCCTGCCTGCAGTTTATGAAGATATTTATCTCAGGCATGTAAGGTTTAAAAATCCGCTTGAGATAATGATTGACGGAAGAAAACATAAAGGGCTGATACTGAAACCAGCATAAGATTTATGCAGAAGCCCCTCCGGTAACAGCATCCTTATTAATCTTTTTAATAAGTCCCTGGAGCACACTTCCCGGGCCTAATTCGGTGAATGATGTAGCTCCGTCATTAATCATGTTTAACACACACTGTGTCCATCTTACAGGGGAAGTAAGCTGACGCACCAGATTAGCCTTTATATCTTCAGGATTAGTTCCTGGTTTTGCATTAACATTCTGATATACAGGACAAACAGGCTGATTAAAGAATGTACTTCTGATAGCCTCTTCCAGTTCAACTCTTGCAGGTTCCATAAGTGGAGAATGGAATGCCCCATTGACTGAAAGTTTCAGAGCTCTTTTTGCACCTTTTGCCTTTAATAATTCAACAGCTTTGTCGATTCCGGCATTCGAACCTGAGATAACAATTTGTCCCGGGCTGTTGTAGTTTGCAGGGACCACAACCTCATCAACAGATGAACAGATATCTTCTACTATATTATCTTCAAGACCCAGTATTGCTGCCATTGTTGACGGATTAAGCTCGCAAGCTTTCTGCATTGCTATTGCTCTTTTCGAAACCAGACGCAGTCCGTCTTCAAATGATAATGTCTTATTTGCTACAAGTGCTGAAAATTCTCCAAGAGAATGACCTGCAACCATATCCGGTTTAAAAGATTCTCCAAGAACTGCTGCCAGTATTGTTGAATGCAGAAATATTGCCGGTTGTGTTACTTTTGTCTGCCTCAGATCTTCCTCAGTTCCATCAAACATAAGATCTGTTATTCTGAACTGAAGTATTTCATTGGCCGTCTCAAACATATTTTTTGCCAATTCTGATTTTTGATAGAGATCTTTGCCCATGCCCGGGAACTGGGCTCCCTGGCCGGGAAATACGTAAGCTTTCATAAAATATTATAAAATTAGTATCTGGTATGGTTATTAATGCAGCCTGGTTCCTATGAGATGAACAAATTCCTCACGTGTATTAAGATGTTCGAGAAATATACCTGTAAAAGCTGAAGTAGTAGTAACCGAGTTTTGTTTTTGAACACCCCTGATCTGCATGCACATATGCTGTGCTTCAATAACTACTGCAACCCCAAGCGGTTTTAGAGTATCCTGGATGCAGTTTCTGATCTGGGTGGTCAGTCTTTCCTGTACCTGCAGCCTTCTGGAAAATGCTTCAACAACCCTTGCGATTTTACTTAATCCGGTTATATATCCATCGGGGATATATGCTACGTGTGCTTTCCCGAAGAAAGGCAGCATGTGATGCTCGCACATAGAATAAATATCAATATCCTTTACAATGACCATCTGCCTGTACTCTTCCTTAAACATTGCAGAGGTTAGTATTTCCTCAGCATTCATATTGTAACCATTGGTCAGAAAATTTATTGCCTTGGCTACCCTGTAAGGTGTTTTCAGGAGGCCTTCCCGTTCCGGGTCTTCACCGATTAGTTCTAGAAGCCGTCTGTATAGTGATGCCATCTCTTCAATATTCTCGGCATTCCAGGTCTCAATTTTATTGTAACCATTTGGCACAATACCGGAACCGTCATTTATTTTTTCGATTTTATTAGCCATAGTATTCTATTGAATTATTTTCGGTTTCCGCAATCCTTATACAGTGGAGAACTGCCCCCTCTTTTTCGATATACTGCTTTAATTCATTCCAGATGGCAACTGCCAGATTTTCTGTTGTGGCAATTTTGCCTTTCATGAAATCAACATCCAGATTAATATTTTTATGATCAATTTTATTTATAATCCTTTCCTGGATTATCTGCTTGAGGATATTAATATTAATAACGAATCCATGATCTTCAGAGAGATTTCCTTTAACTGTCACCCAAAGTATGTAGTTATGCCCGTGCCAGTTTGGATTGGAACACTTGCCGAATACCTGGTTGTTTTTTTCATCAGACCAGTCTTCCCTGAACATCCTGTGCGCAGCACAGAATCTTTCTCGTCTTGTAAGATATATCATGCTGCCATACGATTATAATGCAATATTAACCATTAATTTTGATCTTTTTGACCGGTAAAAGCAATATATTTAGTGGTCAAATGAGGTTATCCATTACCAGACTATGTCAATAAAAGTATTATATGTAACCGCTACACCAGCAGAGGCTGAGGCTTTAAGGAGAACAAAGAGCATTGTCAATACCGGGGATTATTTCAGATTTGGTTCTCTCGAAATTGAACTGCTTTTAGGAGGTGTAGGAATAATGTCAACAGCATGGACTATGGCAAAGTGGATCTCTGTAAATAAAAAGCCTGATATTGCAATAAATGCAGGTATTGCCGGAAGTTATCCGGAGATACATCCTGTTGGCAGCGTGGTAATGCCTGTTTCCGATTGTTTTGCCGATGCAGGTATTGAAGATGGTGATAAGTTCATTAATCTGCACGAAGCCGGGCTAACAGGAAAAGATGAATTCCCTTTCAAAAACGGATATATTATTTGTGAAAACAGATTTACAGAGGAAATGAAGATTATTATGAACCCTGTTAATGCAATAACTGTTAATACTGCTACAGGTTCTGATGCAACAAGGAAAAGACTGGCAGAACTATATAACCCCGGGGTCGAGACAATGGAGGGAGCTGCATTTTTTTATATATGTGCCAAAGAGAATATCCCGTTTTTGTCTGTAAGATCGGTCTCGAATATCGTTGAGCGGCGTGACAAAAGCAGGTGGAACATAGCTCTTGCCATAAATAACCTTGCCTTAAAGCTGGAAGAGGTTTTTAATATACTTGATAAGTAACATGAAACCCACATGTTTTCAAAACACACAAACATGAAAATAATTCCCGGCATGTGGGTTCCATGTGACCTTTAAAATCAAAATTATTTACACATGAAACTTACACTTGGATTTTCTCCATGTCCCAATGATACCTTCATTTTTGATGCAATGGTGCATGGCAGGATTGATACAGAAGGGATAGATTTTGAATATTTCCTTGCTGATGTGGAAGAGCTGAACCGGAAAGCCTTTTCATCGGAGGTTGATGTTACGAAGATCAGTTTTCATGCTTATGCCTGGGTGGCTGACAAATACCTGATTCTCGATTCGGGAAGTGCATTGGGAAGGGGCAACGGACCCCTCCTGATAAGTAAATATCCCCTCGATCCATCAGGGATCAGTAAAAAGAAAATAGCCATTCCCGGTAAATATACAACTGCCAATCTCCTGTTCAGTATAGCATGGCCTGATGCACTTGACAAAAGAGAATATCTTTTCTCAGAGATTGAAGATGCCCTGCTCAGGGAGCAGGCAGATGCCGGACTTATTATCCATGAGATCCGGTTCACCTATGAGAAACATGGCCTGTTGAAGATTGCTGATATGGGAGAATACTGGGAAGAGATGACAGGTATGCCAATTCCTCTTGGTACAATAGTTATAAAAAGAACAGTTCCGGAAGAAATTGCTATTAAGGTAAACAGGATCCTGAGAAGAAGTCTTGAATATGCAATAAATGATTCAACGGCATCGCAGGAATTTGTTTCGGAAAATGCAAAGGAGATGGAAAAAGACGTAATGAGCAGTCATATAAAACTTTATGTTAATGATTATTCTCTTGATCTTGGCTCAGAGGGAAAGAATGCAATAAGAACCCTTTTCAGGATTTCCTCTGAAAAAAGGATCATTCCCGTACTACCCGGAAAGATTTTCTTGTCTGAGGATTAACAGTTCTGCCTTGAAAATCGTAAATTTGAACTTTGGTTCCTATCATTTGTTTAAATGTATAGTACTAACTTAAAAAATCAATATCATGGCTTTTGAACTTCCGCAACTTCCGTACAAGATGAATTCACTTGTTCCTCATATAAGTGAAGAGACTCTTGATTATCATTATGGCAAACACCATCAGGCATATGTAAATAATCTGAATGGACTGATACCTGGTACTGAATTTGAGAAGGCAGATCTCGTAACAATAATAAAAAAGGCAGAGGGAGGAATTTATAATAATGCAGCTCAGGTATGGAATCATACCTTTTACTTTGAATCTTTTAACAAAGATCCGAGAAAAATTCCTGCCGGATTACTTTCTGATGCTATAAATGCTTCATTCGGATCATTTGATTCATTCAAAGATCAGTTTAACAAAGCAGCTGCAACCCTTTTTGGTGCAGGCTGGGCCTGGCTTGTGAAGAATGAGGACGGGACGCTTCAGATTGTGCAGGAATCGAATGCCGGTAACCCTCTTCGTAAGGGTCTTAAGCCGCTTATGACCTGTGACGTTTGGGAACACGCATATTATATAGACTACAGAAACAAGAGACCTGATTATATCAAGTCATTCTGGGAAATACTTGACTGGGAGATAGTAGCTGGAAGATATTAATAGTTTATGAGTATGAGCTTAAAGGATCTGGTAACAAAGACACGTTCTTACAGAAGGTTTAACGAAGAGCATCAAATTGAATATAAGACACTTGAAAGCCTGGTTGCCCTTGCCAGACTATCAGCATCCGGAGCTAACCGGCAACCACTTAAGTACCTTATTTTTAATACCCGGGATAACTGCCAGAAGGTTTTTTCTGCCCTGTCATGGGCAGGGTATCTTACTGAATGGCCCGGACCTGAAAAAGGGGAAAGACCATCAGCATATATTATTATTCTGGGAGATAAATCAATATCCGAGTCCTTCGGTATTGATCATGGAATAGCAGCACAAAGCATTATGCTCGGTGCATCTGAAGCTGGCCTGGGAGGTTGTATGATATCTTCAGTGAAAAATGATATCCTGATAGAGGAATTTGGAATTCCTGAGACATTTGAGATATTGCTTGTTCTGGCGCTTGGAAAACCTGTTGAAAAAGTGGTTATTGAAGAGGTAAAAGAGAATGATGTTAAATACTGGAGAGACTCATCAGGAACACATCATGTGCCAAAAAGGAGTCTTAATGAGTTGATAGTTAAATTATAAGTACAAATAAAACATGTGAGAAGTTTTGTTCTGATACTTACTTCACTTCTTTTCCTGATACAATCAACTCTTTCCCAGGAAAGGAGGGAGTCAGGTTCAGGAATAATGTTCAGGGGACTTGTTCTTGATGCTGCTACGTTATCTCCTATTCCAAATTCTCAGATCTATATTAACAATTCTATGACCGGTGTGAGCGGTAGCGACGGATCATTTACATTTTATGTTAACAGGTCAGATACTGTACTCTTCAATAGTCTGGGTTATAAACAGACAAGATACCTGATAAGTGATACTCTGAGGGGACGTGAATTTAATGCAGGTATTTTCATGAGTACTGATACAGTTGAGATAGGTGAAGTGATTATTATTCCCAGGCAATCGACTTTAAGATATGAAATAATGAATTCACCACCCCGGACACCGGGTATAATGGACAATGCAAAAAATAATGTTGCCGTTTCTGCCTATCAGGGCAGGACTACACAGAGCCAGCTTGGTGATCCTGCGAATAATTATGCTGTTATCAGTCAGCAGCAAAAAACAATGGCATATGAAAAAGGGGGTATTCCTTCTGATCAGACTGTTGCACTGAATCCTTTTATTCTGATACCTGCAGCTTACCTGCTCATCAAAGGTCTGCCTGAGAAGCCTGCCCCTATGAGATCAGTATTAACTCCGGAGGAGGTAGATCAGATTCATCGTAAATACCTGGAAGACAGGAAAAAAGGAGTTAAAAAACAGGATAGTCTGATTGTGAGATAGGACAAATAGATGAGGGTATTATCGGTATTCGGTTCCCGATAGCTATCGGGACAGTATTCGGTATTCAGTAAACGGTATTCAGAAAATAATGGAAAACCTGGAACCTGTTTGTTTCTCAATGCTACCCTTTATAAAATATTGCTTTGATAATATGGGTTGCCATCTTAGGGTTCTCCTTCAGCCTCCTTGTTGAATAGCCAAACCATTGTTTCCCGAAGGGAACATATACTCTCATGATATGTCCGTCCGACACGATTTTGTCTCTGAGCCTTGGAGTTACGCCGTAGAGCATCTGGAATTCATACTTGTTACCAGGCACATTATACTTTCGGATCAGGTTATAAGCGCCTTCGATAAGTGCCTTATCATGGGTGGCTATACCAACATATATTCCATTCTTGAGCATTAGCTCAAGATCATCCAGATAATGAGCATTTACTTCTTCATGTTTCTTAAATGCAATAGCCTCAGGTTCAACATAAATCCCTTTGCAGAGCCTGAAATTCAGAGGATGCTCTGTTGAATTAAGATCCATCATTTTCTCGATATCACTATGTGTACGTCGCAGGTATGATTGTAAAACAAGACCCACGGTGGAAGGGAATTCGGCTTTAAGTCTTCTGAAAAGTTCAATCTCATCATCCGTGCAGGGTGAATCCTCCATGTCGATCCTTACAAAACTATTGTATGATGCTGCTTTTTCCACTATCTCCCTTATATGCCTGTAGCATACCTCCTTGTCGATAAGTAGTCCGAAGCTTGTAGGTTTCAGTGAGTAATTGCCATCAATATTATTACTTGTAGTTGTATCAATAAGGTTCAGATACTCCATTTTATTATTTTCAGCTTCTTCGAGGTTTTTTATGAACTCTCCCAGTACATCAAGAGTTACCTTAATGCCTTTGCTGTTTAGATTTTTCGAAACGAGAATGGCATCATTCAATGTTTCTCCCGATATGTAAGGTCTGGAAAAAATCCATATGAATTTCTTTGGAAAAAAAGGCAATATTGAAGCAATCAATTTGTTAAACATATGGTCACTATTAACTGGTTTGAAAATGCGAAATAAGACTATCGTATGACATTTTTTAATGACCTTTGTCATTCACATACAATGAAAAAGATTTTTTTTAATTTATTTTGAAGATATTTATCAGATAATGCAACCATTCGTTATAATGTTATGTCATAAAAATGTCCTCAATATATGATGAGCGACAGTCAGATAATTGATGGATGTATCAGGCATGACAGAAGATGTCAGCAGGTGCTTTATGATAAGTACTCCAGATTTTTACTTGGAGTATGCCTGAGGTATTCCTCTGACAAGGCTGAAGCTGAAGATATATTGCAGGAGAGTTTTCTGAAGATATTCTTTAATATAAGTGATTATTCAGGAACAGGTTCTTTTACAGGGTGGTTAAGAAAGGTCGCCGTTAATACTGCTATTACTCACTATCATAAAAACCTGAAGCACAGGTATCATGTTGATATTGAGGAGTATGTGTCAGTTGAGACAGGTATTTCAAGTTTTGAGGAAGATTTCTTCACCTCTGATGAGCTGTTCAGGGTGCTGAATGAGCTGCCAGCAGGTTATAGAATGGTATTTAACCTGTATGCTGTTGAGGGTTATAAACATAAGGAGATAGCAGAGATGCTTGGAGTGGATACCAATACTTCGAAATCGCAGTACAGCAGGGCAAAAGCGGTGATCAGAGACAAACTTGAGATACTCAGGAAACTGAGAAAGAACTATTCCGATAACGATTGAATTATAAAAGGCAAAATAAATTGGACACCGACAGAACAGATATGGAATTGGGTAAATTGTTCAGGGATAAGCTTGAAAATGCTGAGATTATTCCGGATCCATCTATCAACGTCCGCTTAATGCGCCGTCTTGCGAGGAGGGAATTTATTACATTTAATCCATCCCGTTTTAATGCTTATTACCTGGGGGCATTATTGGCCGGAGGAATTGCTGCAGCAATCCTGCTGTTACCGTCGAAGGAGGCTCCGCTTGAATTACCAGGTAAGGTAAAAAATGAGATTGTAGTCCCGATACCTGAAAATACAGATATTCAAGAAGTTAAAACTGAATCCTCAGATGTAGAGACCGAACCCGGAAGTGCAAAACATGTTACAGATAAACCTGTAAAAATTTCGGAAGATTCAGAGACACCTGAAAATAAGAAATCTGAGTTTGAGAGCAGACCTTCACTGGCTGACCATAAGGCTCATATTGTTCCGGTTTCAAAGAATGATATTCTGATAAAAGAGTCAGATAGCGATAAGCTGGTAACCAGCACCAGGGAAGGAGGCAGTCTCTTTGTATCTTCTGTTAAAGAAGGATGTATCCCTTTAAAAGTCAGATTTGTCTGTACAGCCGATAATGCAGATTCCTATCGCTGGACTTTCGGGGATGGAGGTGTGTCATTTGAGAAAGCACCACAATGGATATTTGATATGGATGGTGAATATAAAGTGGCACTTGAGGTTTACTCAGGAGACAAGCTGATCGGAAAATCATTTGAACTTATAAAAGTATATCCAAGGCCTGTTGCGAACTTTGAATTATCTCCTGAAAAGGCAGTCATACCTGATGATGAGATACGGTTCATAAATTACTCGACAGAAGCTGTAAAATACCTGTGGGATTTTGGTGATGGTACCTGTTCTGAACTTTTTGAGCCTCAGCATAAATATTCCGGTTTTGATAATTACGATGTTAAGCTTAAAGTATTTAATGGTTATGGATGTATTGATTCTGTAATTATTCAGAATGCTTTTGCAGATTCAAAATATTATATTGAATTTCCGAATGCCTTTATCCCTAATCCTGAAGGACCTACAGGGGGGAATTATTCGTCAAAGAGTGACGAGATGGCACAGATATTTCATCCTTCCTCTTCAGGAGTAACTGAATATTCATTAAAAATATTCAGCAAAATGGGAATCCTTATCTTTGAAAGTAATGACATTAATATTGGCTGGGATGGTTATTTTAAAGGCCAGTTGAGCAATTCAGGTGTTTATATCTGGAAAGTCAGGGGTAAATACCGTAACGGTGAACCATT
>CAYLYN010000073.1:0-19872 GCA_964387565.1 uncultured Rikenellaceae bacterium
GGATAAAGTTCATGCATACGGTTGAAAGCTCTTAGCAGCGTGCTTTTTCCGCAACCGGAAGGGCCCATTATTGCTGTTATTGCTTTTCTTCCGATATCTGCATTAATATCTCTGACTGCAAATTTATCTGCATCATAGGCAATAGAAAGGTCCCTGACTTTTAATACCGGGTTTTCAATATTTGGTGATTCTGTCATTTTTTTCTCCTGATCTTGTTTTTTGAAGCTAAGCTGCCGGAAATTAAGTTAAGTGCCAGTACAAATATCATCAGAAAGAGTGATGAGCTCCATACAAGACTGACCATATTCGGATCATTGTAAAACTCCCATATCAGTAAAGGTACAGCGCTCGTTGGTTTTGCAATATTATAGTTTATCACTGTACTGCCTAACGCAGTCATCATAAGAGGTGCTGTTTCTCCGAGAATTCTTGAAAGCGATAGCAATATTCCGGTTGAGAGGCCGCTGAATCCCGTCGGGATCAACACCATTAATATAACTTTGTGGTAAGGAGCGCCCATTGCAAAGGCTGCTTCCCTGATCTCATTAGGGATCATTTTCATTGTTTCTTCAGTTGATCTTATTATCATGGGAAGCATCATAATTGCCAGAGCAACACTTCCAGCAAATGCTGAAAAGCCGCTGGTGACATGTTTAACTATCCACAAATAAGAAATAATGCCGAGAACAATTGACGGTACACCCTGGAGAATTTCAGTCACATTCCTGAGAAAACCGGAGTAGCGCTGTTTCTGATTTTCATACATGTATATTCCGATCATTATTCCTGTTGGGATGGCCATAGCTGAAGAAAAAAGTACAATAAGGAATGTCCCTGTTATTCCGTTTGCAATCCCTCCGGGTATCGTATCATTGTTGGCAATTGCTGTCATCGCCTGTAGTGAATCAGGTGATGTCTGTGTAAAAAAGTTGAAGTTTATCTGACCGATCCCGTTTATTACAATCTTACTTATTATAAAAACAATAGGTATAACTGTCAGTACCGACATAGATATGACCAGGGCAAGAAACAGCTTATTTTTTCTGTTTCTTTTGTAAATGTTATCGTTAGGGATTGATATGTTTTTCGTTTTTGTCATAAATATCAGTTCCCGAATTTTCTGATGATAACTTTTCCTATGCTGTTCACGATACCTGTAATAACGAATAACAATAATCCAACGGCTATCAGGGAACTCAGCTTCAAACCTGAAGCCTCTCCGAACTGGTTGGCAATTATGCTTGCCATTGTATTTCCTGTTGAAAATATACCTGAAGGGATTACATTTGAGTTCCCGATAAGCATTGTAACTGCCATCGTCTCTCCCAGAGCTCTTCCAAGGGCAAGGATATAACTTGCAACGATGCCTGATTTTGCATTTGGAATTATAACATTGAAAATAACTTCGAGACGAGTGGCACCAAGTGAGTATGCAGCCTCTTTCAGTTCATCAGGGACCATTGTAATGATCTCATTACTGAGAGAGGTAGCAAATGGAATTATCATGATGGCGAGTATCAGAGAAGCCGTGAAGATCCCGAAACCCTGATCACTGAGCCCAAGGTCAGTTATCAATGGTCTGAGAGTGTAAAAACCCCACAGTCCGTATACTATTGAAGGGATCCCTGCCAGCAGATCAACCATAGAGCTAAGGATGCCTGCTATCCTGGTTCCACGGAAATACTCCGCAACAAAAAGCGATGTGGAGAATGCAAGAGGAATACATATCAGAAGTGCCAGAACAGATGTTATCAGTGTTCCGGTAATAAATGGCAGGGCGCCATATACTTCTTTGCCTGCGGTCGGATTCCATTCATTTGTGAAAATGAATTTTAACCCGAATGTTTTAAAAGCCGGAAGTGCTCCCCTGAAAAGAGAGAAGACAATTCCGGCCGATATTATCAGAATCAGCAGTGTTGCTGTAAAGAGTGCAGCTTTTGTAAGCCTGTCACTGTTCATTAATTTTTAAGTATAGGTTTGCCTTCAAAGGTGATCGTTCTGAGAATGTTTTTAGCAACTCCGGCTGCATCAGCAGGAAGCGAAGCATAGTTTACACTTTCAGCGATTGACTGAGCATCAGGGCTGATAAGCCAGTCGAGGAAATTTACAATAGCCTCTGCCTGTGCCGCTGAACGCTTATTATATGCCTGCTCTTTGTAGAGTATGATCCAGGTAAAACCACTTATAGGATAAGCATCAGGGTCAGCAGGGTTTGTAACCATGATCCTTGTATCAGATGGGATCTGACCTTTTGCCGAGGAACTGACAGTTTTAATACCGGGATTGATGAAATTTCCGGAGCTGTTCTGAACCAGTGCATACTGAATTTTCTGGGCAAAGGCATATTCAGAACCTATATAACCGATGGAACCAGCTGATTGACTTATTGTTCCGGCAACTCCGGGATTTCCTTTTGCTCCCATACCAACAGGCCAGTTAAGTGACTTGCCTGTTCCCACTTTTTCGCTCCAATCCTTACTTATCTTGGTCATATAATCACTGAAAATGTAGGTAGTACCGCTTCCGTCGGACCTGTAGACTACTGAAATATTCATATCGGGAAGTTCCAGTCCGTTGTTAACTGATTTAATTTTCGGATCATTCCACTTTGTGATTGTACCAAGAAACACACCTTCCAGTATCTCAGGTGTAATCTTAAGGTTATCGACCCCGGGAAGATTATATGCAATCACCACTGCACCCATGCATGTCGGTATATGTACTATTTCTGAAGGCATTTCAGCTAATTCCTTATCTGACAGGAAAGCATCAGTAGCTCCGAAATCAATAACTTTATCTGAGAGACTTCTTATACCACCGCCAGATCCTATTCCACCGTATGTCAGTAATATACCGGAATCCTCAGTATACTTTTTAAATGCAAGATTATAGAATGGCATTGGAAAGGTTGCTCCTGCTGCAGTTATTGCAACTTTGCTTTTTTCTCCAGCATTTTTGTTGCCACCGGAATTACATGATACTGCCATTGCCAGTATCACAGAGAGAATTAAGAGATTTTTCATTTTTTGTTTCATTTTATTATTTATTTTTTATTCTAAAATCTTATTTCAAAATTCAGTGCTGCAATTGAAGTAAAAGACATTGTTTCATCTTCAGGAGACCAGCCTGAATATGTCGGTGCAATTTTTATTCCTTTCACGGGTGAGTAGTCGAAGCCTGCCATCAATAGCTGACCATCTTTTTTGATATTCCATGGAAGAGTTTCACCGGTATTTAATGTTGATTTCAGGTTGTCGTATCTTGCGAAAATGCTGAACTTTTCCGTAATGTTTACGGCACTATAAAATGATATTCCTGACATATCATGCAAGTCTATCATCCCGTTATTTATTTGTTTATTGTATTCAACACCCACTCTGAATATCTTGTAAGAATATCCGGCAAAAAGAGCAAATGTCTGCTGGTTGAAGCTGTTATTCATCATATCATAATATCCTCTGATTACAAGACCTTTAAGAGGTCTTATTGTCAGACCTGCAGTCTCTTTAAATGTGCTGTCAGCCTGAAGTTTTTTATAACCTTCACCATTAAGGACAGAGGCATCAAATGAAATAAAGCCTGCAGGTGAATATTCTATTGCTGCTCCGAGATCAGCGCTTGGTCCGAAATTATATGCATCCTGGAAAGATTTATAAATATACCTGTAGCCCCATTGTTTTTCCTGAATATTGAACTGGTCAACACCGATCATCCCGAAGCGGGCTGAAAAATTATTCTTCTTATATTGAAGGTATGCGTTCTTAATGAATGCTGTCATTTGCAGTCTTCCTACACCGGGATCTGCGACATCAATATTTATTCTTGAGGATAGAGATTCGCTGAAGAAATATTCATATCCAAGGTAAGCTCTTGTAAGGTCAACAGACTTTGAATTTCCATTTTTATTGAATGATGAATTTATGTTGGTGTAAACAAGAACCAGGGGTTTACCATACGGCTTGAATCCTGATTCTGACTGGGCATACATTGTTGAGCTTGTGAAAGGTAGTAGCAGCAGCACCAAAGCACCAGATAATTTATTCATATTTAATCATTTAGGTTTGCTATGCAAAATTATTACAACAAAATTACAGTATGATTACATAATTGTTATATAATTGTTACAAAGAATAAAAGAGGGTGTCTCATAAGTAGAAATCCATTAACCGCAAAGAGAGCTAAGAAAGACGCAAAGCTCGCAAAGTTCCGATAGCTATCGGAATGATAAACATTGTTTTAACTTTGAGACCTTTGCGCCAACTTTGTGAACTCTGCGGTTAAAAAGGACTTATGAGACACCCTCTTCTGCAAACCTAGATGTAAAAAACTGATTAGTAATCAGTATTCTGGGGATCAAAATTACACCATCCGGTAGTCCAGTCAGTTGTTCCGAAAGCACCTCTGTATGATACCGGTGTAAAGAATGAATCAGTAAGTCTTGAGTTAGCAAATGAAGCACCTGAAAGAATTGGTGATCCGGTTGCCGGCAGGAAATTTGGTGATGTAAGGTTAAATGGATCGGTGAGCATCAGCAGATCGTTGCTTGCTTTGACTTCATTATTCCTTGTTCCATCCAGATACCAGCTTTCTGATGCAAAATAATCTGTAACATAATTAATACCCATACCGCTCATTACACAGTTTTCTATCTGAAGTACATTGGCAGCAGCCTGAGAAGGTGAATCACCTTTTGCACCGTCAATGAACAATCCTTTTGGCCATCCTGCGAACACAGTATTGTATATCGAAAGGCGTGATCCTCTTCTTAACTGCATTGCATGACGGAAAAGCGTGTGAATGGTTGTTGAAGAAGTAACCATTGGACCTAAAACAGTACCGTTTACAAACTGTGCAGAAGTGTATGGTGAAAGGGTTGACCCGTCAGAATCATTATCTGACTCAAAACCATTTGACTGCGACTGATCAGCTACAGCAGGATCACGAAGACTTACAAAGAACTGAACTTTACCACTATACCCGTTATCAGTATCCCAGTCATCATCCCAGCCTCTGAAGGCTACAAGATATTTCATCTTTACTGTGCCGCCAAACCATTCGAATGAGTCATCACCTGAATATGAAACCTGAATATGATCGATTGTTGTACCGGCACCAACTGCATAAAGTGTCAATCCGTTAATTTCACTGTTGGCTGTAGCTGTAAGTCCGATACCGGGAAACTCAATTCTTACGTACTGCAAGGTGCCTGAATTATCATCAGGGTCAGTGCCTCCATATTCTGAACCGATCCCGCCTTCAGCTGTTCCTGTTCCTGTCCCATTGTCATGCTTGTTTGTCGGAGCTTTACCACATAATACGATGCCTCCCCAGTCACCATAAGAGCGCTGACCCTTTGGTTTATCTGATGTAAAAATGATAGGAGCTGTCTCGGTACCCTGTGCAATAATTTTTGATCCTCTTTCAATGATAAGCGTCCCTTTGGTGCCTGATACACCTTTAATTAATGTTCCGGCTTCAATTGTAAGTGTTGCATTATTTTTTACATACACAAAACCGTTTAGCATGTATTTACCTGCCGCATACCATTTGGTATCTGTTGTAATATCACCTGAAACCTGGATAACCTGTCCCGTTGATGGAGTTACTAAAACAGCACAGGTAGCCTTAATAGTTGTATCTGACTCTGATACAGCTGTAATTATCGTTTGACCAATAGCTACGCCGGTAACACTCCCGTCAGCGACAGTGGCCACTGCCAGATCAGAAGACCTCCAGATTATATTCTTATTATCTGCATCCACCGGAGTGATGAAAACAGAAAGATTTGATGTTTCACCTACCTGTATCGTTGCATCAGTTTTGTCCAGTGTTAGTCCTGTAAGTGGAACCGGATCTTTTGTGCATGACGTGATAAGGATAAGTGATCCCGCTAATAAACTCAGCATTCCTGCTGTACTGTAAAGATTTCTTTTCATGATAATTTTTGTTTTTAGTCTATTTTTACTGTCCGTATTTTTCTTAAAATTTATATGTAACGCTCAGTGTAGTATAGCTTCCCGGTTTATATGTTTTAACTACCTGGTCTCTTACAAAATTCTTAGTACTGGTGTCTGCACCTCCTGTCAGATCTGACATGTTAACAGTTGTATTTACTGTTTGCATTGTGAGGAATTGTGCATTAACGAGATCTTTCACACCAAGTTTCAGTTCAAAATTCTTATTGATCTTTTTGCTAACTGCCAGGTCAATAAGAGTTCTTGGCATTTCATAGATATTAGGGATATCTTCCCATTCATTTGGAGATGGCCTGCCTACAGCGACTATCCTTTTACCAATAATATTATACATAGCTGAAACCATAAGTCCGTTTTTGTTATTGTAATAAAACAAACCCGCATTGACCATATATGGTGACTGACCCTGTAATGGCCTTGTCCTGTTCAGGTCACCATCAGGAAACTGTACCTGGCTTTTTATAAGAGCTGCATTTAGCACTATCGAAAAATTTTCAGCTCCTGATATGAATCCCAGTGATTTCCTGATATCTGTCTCAATACCGTAACTGTAAGCTGATTTTACATTTTCAAATGAATACTGGGTAGGGCTGTTTCCCATAATGGTCATTTCAATAGGATTTATGAAATTTTTATAGAAAAGACCAATATTGAATGTTTCATTTGGAGAGGGATAATGCTCTAATCTCAGATCGAAGTTGTGAATATACGCCTGCCTGATATCAGGGTTTCCGTAAATTCCGGCATTAAGGTCGAAATCGACAAAATAAAATGGAGCCAGCTCCCTGAATTCAGGTCTGTTCACCGAAAGTCCATAAGCAACCCTTATTAAATTCTTTTCATTTATGTTAACAGCCAGGTTTGCTGATGGGAATAAATTAACAGTATCACGTTTCACATTTACAGCAACTGTTGTACCCTGCCTGAAGCTGCGAAGGATCTGGATGTTTTTTTCAACTCTTAACCCGGTATACAGACTTATTTTTTCACCTACTGGCAGTCTGACAGACAGATATGTTGAAATCTGCCTATTTGAAGCATCATATGAGTCTGAAGGAGATGTTAATTCGCTCAGCTTAATCCCGTCAGTCAGATTTATATTTGTATCGATAAAGATATGATCTGCAGGTAATGTTGTCAGTGCAAAGTCTGACTGGTTGCCGGCAGTTGACCAGCCAAAATTTCTGGCTCTGAACTCTCTGGACTTGTTTTCCATGTATATACCTGTTCTCATTTCAGGTTTGAATCCTTTAATATCAAACTGCCTGGTAAAGTTGACCGAAGCACTCACAAGATTTTCATTCAGCTTCAGCCACATCTGAGACTGGTTTGAAAGGTCGGCATTATCGGAGAAGAGCATGAAATAGCGGGAGGTGTCCTGATCATCTCTTATATATCGGGTCCTTTTTATATCCGGTTCGTTTTTATTTGAAAAAGAATAACCTGCTACCCAGTCAACCTTAGTTTCATTATCATTGAATGTGTGTTCACCTGCCAGTTGTCCTGAGTAGATTGTTCTGCCGGTGTATTTTAATTCATCAGATTTTATATAGCGGCCGTTGTTATACCATTCACGACCTTTTCTTTCACTAAACCTGTTTATGCCTATCTGGTTTATCAGGTTCCTGAATTCAATTTTGGTATTTTCAACAGGATACCAGGTCCAGTTATGCATTATTCCCGACTTCACAGAATTTTTAAATTGTTTGTCCCTGAACTCATCAAGATATGAAGGCTTGTCATTCCTGAAGTCGTAAATGGAATAGCTGTTATTCGTTATATAGTTGTAGTTGTTTGTATTGCTGTATGTGACAGAAGTCACATTTCCAAAATTATGTGAACCGATTTTAAATCTTCTGTTGAAGCCGAAAGCTACTTTCTGATCCGGAATTGCTACCCCCTCAGTTGGAATCCAGGTTTTATTGAGCTCCCTGCCCAGAGCTGTTATTCTGTTTTTTATTTCAGGATTTGTTGCATTTTCGTATTGGTTTAAATGTGATGGCATCTCCTTGGGAAGTTCCCTGTAACCATTGTCAAATCCTAACCAATCAGTACCGGAGGACTGGTATGTGTTTGATGTTTTAAATGTTGCACCCTGAGAAATTCCTGTTCCATATGATATAAAAGCAGAATTCTTTTCAGGTAAGTTTACAGTGGTAATTTTGACAAATCCTCCTGAGAAGTCAGCCGGTAACTCAGGTGCCGGTGATTTTATTATCATCATATTCTCTATCATCGAAGCAGGGATCACATCAAATGAAAATGCCTTAACATCTGCCTCTGAACTAGGAGTTGCCGTATTATTGAGCCAAACTGAATTATATCGCTGAGCTAATCCTCTTACGACAATAAACCGGTTATCAATAATTGTGGTCCCAGGAAGTCTTTTTATAACTTCAGAAGCATCCCTGTCCTGAGTACGAAGTATCTGCTGACCTGAAATTCCGATGGAAACAAGAGGGCTCATTCTCGTTGTATTTATCATTGATATATCAGTATTGGTCTTTTTGACACCGGTTATTGTCACCTCCTTTAGTGCAACTGTATTTTCTGACATCGATATTGAAAGAGTGGTCGTTTTCCCTGCCCGAACAACTACATCTTCAAATATCATAGGATCATAGGAGATATAAGATGCCCTGACTTTGTATTTTCCGGGTTTAATATTTGTAATTGAAAAATGTCCGTCAATATCGGCCGAGGCTCCTGTTGCAGTGCCATCCAGAGCGATCATTACTCCGGGAAGAGCTTCCCCTGTTTTATTATCAATAGCCTTTCCTTCAATAGTTCCTGTTTGTGAAAATGTCACAATTGAAGTGAACAATAAAACAAAAATAGCTGCTGCTTTTTCTGAATTCTTTAATAAATACTTATTCATTTCTTACATAACTTTTTTACATCTTTTGCTGATACAAAAATCTTCTCATATTGTTACATAAGAGTTAAGGAGCTATTAATAAATGGTTACTAAAATGTTACAGGATTATTCCGAAAAACGGTATGGTGATTTTGAAACTGTCCCATGTGCATAGTGCCACAAAGATTATTACCTTGCAGAATTTAATTGTATTAATTATGATTCAAAGGCGAATTGTTATTATTATTATAACCCTACTGATCTCAGGCAGACTTAGCTCTCAGACAATTCCAAATCCCAATTTTGGACTGAAGAGTCATGAAACTCTTGAAATTGACAAAGTTGAGATGACCAGGGAAAAGACAGTAATACACCTGACAATTGAGAATCGCATTGAAAACGGCAGCTTTTGTGCCGACAGGAAGATTTATATTACTGATCCTGATGGTAACAGAATCAGATTAATCAGGGCATCAGGGATACCGGTTTGTCCGGATACATATAAGTTTAAACAGCCTGGTGAGAAACTTGGTTTTACCCTTACCTTTCCGCCGCTGAATGGAGAACCTGTCTGGATTGATCTGAAAGAGGAATGTAGCGAAAACTGTTTCTCGTTTTACGGAGTGGTCCTGGATGAATTTATGAACAGCAGGCTTGATGAGGCATTTTCAATGGCTGATAGAGGGGAGTTGCTTAAAGCTATGGACCGGTTCGTAAATATTTCAGAAAGTGCGGCAAAGTATAATGGTATAAGAGCCCTGGTTTATTATAATATTATTAAACTGGCAACTGAAACCGGCAATACGGTAAAAGCCGGAGAATGGTATAAAAAGCTGAATTCAATAAGCTCCAGGGGAGGGAAGATCTATATTGATCAGTTAAACCTGCAGGGAATTCGTTATTAGCAGGTATTTTTCTCTGTGACCCTCTGTGTCAACTCAGTGACCCTCTGTGATAGTTCCAAAATATTTATTTCACAGAGAAACACAGAGTCCTGATAATTATCGGGAGCACAGAGAAACACAGAGTATTGAAACATAAAAAAGAAGAAAAAAAAGAGGCCACCGAAAGCAGCCTCTTTTATTATGTTGAGTTATTCTTCTATTCTTTCTTTCCGAAACTAAAATCAAGTCCTACTGCAATAACCCATGTTTTTTTGCTATAGGTTTCGGTATAGGCTCCGAGGGCACCTGTAAAGTCTTTTGAATCGTCCTGATAGAGCGTGTACTGGCCACCAAGGTTAAGGTCTATCATGGGAGAGATACGGTATCCGATGCCACCACCAAATGAATTTGTATTGGTGCTGTATCTCATATCGCTCTGGTAGTTTGAATTGACCCCTGTTGAGGTGGCAACCCAGCCAAGACTTGCTCTCAGTTTTTCTGTGATACCATATTCTGCACCAAGTCCATACTCATAAAAATTACGGTCAATCATATCAATATCAATTGATTCACTTCCATCATAATCGACTTTTTTATCAAAATATGAATTGAATGTTGCACCTATTAGAAGTTTGTCGACTGGTCTGAATTCACCACCAATGGCAAGTAATGCAGGCATATCGGCGATTACTTTTTCTCCATCAACAAAAATTCCTCCGCCATCCTGACCTCCGTTTATTTTTGTTGTCAGTTCAAGCTTAGTCTGGAATTCATATCTCAGTGATAAATTTACTTTATCGGACGGGGAATAGTTAGCGCTAAGAATAGGTGTAAAGCCAGTTCCACTTTCCTCGGCATCAACTGACCTGTCGCCGGTTGCAGATGCATATCCGGTCATAATTGCAGCATTAGTAGCAAATCCCGGAGCAACTACGCCAAGTGTTGCGGCAGCTGTACCGATATTCATACCAGCAGTTGATATTCCGGCAGCACCAAGCAGAGTTGCAATCTGAGTCTGTGTTGCAACAGGAAGTGCAGTGAGAGGAGTTGCTGCAGGTGTTCCTCCTGCTATGAGAGCTGTCAGACTTGCTGCAGCAGCAGTTGATCCTGCTGACAGTGTATTAAGAACAGTTGCACCATCAGTAAAGAATCCGGGTGCTGAATTCAGAACCCCATTATATTTGGTGCCGAATGCAGGGTATGTAGGATTTATCTGTATGTTTTTTATGAAACCGTTGTAGGTATTTTTTGCGGAAACCAGCCTGAATCCAACTCCCAGCGCCAGTTTTTCATTTATTTTGTAAGCGACATTCGCCTGGTATCCGAAATAAACTGAAGATCCTTCAAAGAATATATCAGCATCATATGCGGTTGTTGGAATTCCGGTACTTGATAAAAGAGCAGGAAGTTCAGAAAGAGGCTGTTCGAACTGAGGCAAACCATCATCATATGTTGCACCACCGCCTCCCCCGATCGGATTAAATCCGGCAGAGAATGACAGTTTCCCTGTGTTGTAGGCTACATAAACCCCGGGATATATAGGAGCGCTTACATTCCCGATGTATTCTTTATTGAGAGGAGTGTAGTTATTGGAGATGGTTTTTGTTTGTCCTATTGTCTGATTGTTGATGGAGGCAAAAAAACCATTTCCCAGTTTTGTCACTCCGGCAGGGTTGAAGTAGACGGCATCAATACTTGTTGATGCGTTACGGTTCTGAAGACGGGTGAACATTGCACTCTGGTTTGTATTGGTTACCAGTCCGCCCGCAAACACGCTGCCGGTAATAAGGAGGGCAGCAATAAATGATAAAAATTTTCTCATAGGTAGATAGTTAAGTTTAATTTTCATATAGTTGCCGGGTCGCGATCCGGCAATTACTACGGATTTTATTTAATAGATATAGATTTTCAGAGAACGGTAATAAAAATTCAGTCAAATGTAGAAAAATAATTGAATAACACAACAGGTCTAAAATAATATGATGATAATTAGCAGCTTGAATGATGGTTTGATTGTTGGTCGAAAGAATTTGCTTATCCGGAATAAGTATAATGGATTAAAAGGCTGAAGGGCGGAGGGCGAATGGCTGAAGGGCAGATTTACCAATGAACCCTTCCGCCTTACGCCTTCCGCCCTCCGCCTTTTTCTCATTCACTCCTGAGCAGAACAAACTCCTCAAACAACCCGTAATCAAGGAAATTATAATCCTTTCCTGAAGGATATTTATCTATGTTACGCCAGGTCCATGGTGTTACAAAACCTGGATTCGGGGTTGAATGATGAGGCCCCTGGAGGTTTCGGAGACTTCCTGTCACTTTAACCTCTACCTTGTTTATGCCTGGCCTGATGAGTCCTGTAACATCAGAAGTATAAGGTGGAAATGCGATTGGATCTGCCTTCTGGCCATTTACATATACCTCAGCTATGGTCCCTGCCCATTTATTCAGTGTCACTGCCCAGTCTCCATCAGCCTTCTCTATGCTGTAATCCCTGCTGTAAGTTACACTCCATGAATAAAATGGCATCTCCTGTTCTTTCCAGCTGTCAAGTGTATAGACACCGTTTGGTTTTTTAATCAGCCAGCCTTTCTTATCAGGAATAAGAGAAAAATCACCCACCAGATATACCGGCTCCACTTCAGCATGAACCTTCATGGGTGAGGCTTTTAGCATAATGGTATTCTGCCCCATTTTAACCAAAGTGCCAATCCTGAAGACTTTCATTGACCTGTCAAGCCACCAGCTTTCAGGTTCAGCGTTCACCTCAGTTCCGTTCACAGTCACACTCCAGTTCCAGGGTCGCTCAATAACTGCCTTTAAGCCAGAAAGATCAAAATTGTTTTTTATTGTAAAATGGTAGGTGGCCGTAAATCCTGTGTTTATTCCAAAAGTATCCCTGTCGATTATATTTGTCCTGAACTGTACCGAGGTGTTCCATGGATTTCCATTTGTGAATCCGTAATGTTTGAAGACAGTATCTGCTGCATTAAATGTATGAAGGTCCTTAATTACTCCGCCGCCAAGATCAATATCACAGAAATCGATCATAAGAGCATTTTCCCTGTCGGGCTTTACAGTAACCGGGAAAGGAGATTCCACATTTATATCAGGGACATTCTTAATCGGTGTCACAAACCTATTTCCATTTTTGGGAATAAACAGAAGGAGACTTCCTGCGGGAGGAAGTGAATATGACAGAGTAACCCTTCCATCCTGCTCTTCTGAAAGATAACCATATATTTCACCTGTAAGTGTATTCAATTCAGCTGCTTCTGTCCCTTTAACCGTCAGTGACCCCTTTACATATGATTCCTGATCAGAGTTTACAAGAAATATGAGCTGGCCGTCAGTCAGCATTCTTCTGTGATGATAAAGTGTTCCCCCGTTTTCAGATTTAAACTCCAGATCTTCATTGGCGAGCAGTGAGAAGATTAATTTATTATCCAGAGAGTCTGCCATTACTATTTTTTCTTTTTGTTCACTGAAAAAAGCCTTAAGTTCATTGCCGGGCGATCCGTCTATTAGTGAGGGTTCTGAAAAAGCAATTAATTTTCCTCCCGATGCCAGGAATTTCTTTATGAGCTCAAAGGTACTGCGATCAAGGTTTTCAGTTTCCGGAGGTAAAACTACTCTTGAATAGGCTGCATTGCCTACCTTCAGCTTTCCTTTTGAAACACTTCCAATATCCCTGATTATATTCTCCGAGCCCAGATCATACTCAACCTGTTTCTTTTCGAGCCTGGTAATGAAGTTCTGGAACTTCTGGCCTATCTCCAGGCATCTGGGGTTTTGATTAACATAAGAATCATACAGCCAGGTAGTTGTTGTGGGTTCAATAACAAGGATATCATTCATCTGGAGTCCGGATGAAAGGACCAGCGAAAGTCTTGTATAATGCTTGTTTATATAGTGGTAGTTATTCCACCATGGTTCATGATAATCAAATGAAGGCGGATAATCGTATTTTCTGGCACCAGCCATTGTAAAGTAGGTAAGATGCTGGTTCAGGAAATTAACTCCAAGTGCATATTCCCAGTCTCCGTTACGTTTCATATCCGTGAAGGTCAGATCCCAACCTGATCCTCCATATGTTTCGCTAAGCTTCCTCTGCCGGCCGGACTGGTTTGCAGCGCTTGCAAGTTCTTTCACCGACCTTACATTGCCGAACTGGGCCCGTACCGAAGAATCATTAAACTGGTTAAAGAGCATATCAATAGCCGGCATCTGGTGCCACTGGTACATCGCCATATTATCTCCGCCCATATGCATGTTCGGCCATTCATGCTCCCAGTAATGGCCTGTGAATATCAGTCCATTTTCCTCACAGTACCTGTGCCAGGGTTTTGCCCATCTGTCAATAAAAAGCTGAAGCAGTGTCTGTGTATAGTTATGCCTGATCTTCTTCCAGTCGCCTGTCTCTTCATATAAGGACGGGAGATTGGTCTTCAGATCATAATTCCACTGTTTAAGAAATACATCGAACAGATCAGGAGTCCATCTGATGCCTCCCGGAGAGCTGATCTCAGGTTCATCGGTGAATGTTCCGGGTACTGTCTTCCCAAACTCCTTTCCAATGTTCTTTTCATAACCTGTCATTGTTATCTCTATAAACTTCTGGGTGACACCAGGTAACAAAAGGTCAACATAAGAGAATCCACCAAACCAGTCTGACTTGCCATAACAGGTCTTTGAAAAAAGAAGATAGTTTCCTTTCTTTCCTTTCTCATCTGAAAGTGAATTGGTTATATCTCTGAATTTTCCGTCCTCTTCTTTCAGACAAATAAAAAACTTCCCTGCTGTATCGGGAAGAGCTTCCACCCTTGTCATTGCAAGTCCCTGTCCCTGGTTAAATGATTCCGGCATCTGATCAGGCACATGGCCTCCGGCAAATCCGCTTGGATATGAATTCTCATCATATATCCATATCTTCATCCCAAGCTCCTTACCTTTTTCGACTGCATAGCGATAATATTCGAACCACTCATCCGACAGGTATTCTGTCACAAGTCCTGGCCTGGGATGAATAAATGGCTGCATTATTCCCTGCTCTTTGAAGCTGACAAGAAAACTGTCGATCTCCTCTTTTGAAATCTTCTCGTTCCATACAAACAGAGGTCCGGAGGCATATTCTGCCGGAGGTTCATCAAACTGGGCCGACAGAGTGGCAAAATCGTTAACCTTAACCTTATTTTGGAGCCTGTCTTTGCAACTGTTTAATATACAGGAAAATGAAAATAAGATAGCAAATAATAAAAGCAGTTTGGAGCCGGATGATTTCATGGTTTCTGTTTTAGTGCGATGAAGCTAAAATAATTTTTGTAGTAATGCAAATATGATTTTGTTCTGTGAAACCTCTGTGTAAGCCTGATGAGCTTGCGAAGCGGGCCTCAGTGAGCCTCTGTGTGAGTTCTTTTTATTTTAGAGAGGAACACTTAGAAGCACCGAGTGGCACTGAGGATAAATGAAATAATAATATTTTAGAATCCTTCGGTTTCGAAATCTGTCGAATCAACCCAGCCCGCAGATTTTCTGCTTAACTCCCCTTTTATAAACCTGTTGTAGAAATCTTTAGTACGGCTGTCGGCATAAGGATATTTATCGAAAATATCTCCGTTTCCGTTTATCCTGGGGTCGTTTTGCCTGATTAACTCATCAATCATCTGGTCATTCAGCCTTCTTTTAACGGAACTGTATCCAGGGTTATTTGCAAGATTGACAAGACACTCAGGATCACTGCCGATATTGTATAACTCGTCATCATCTCTCTTGCCAAAGCATTGCTGCCAGTACTCTGATGAGATTCCTTCTCTTCTGAGAGTCAGTATCAATGATTTTGTGGGACTTCCATCAGTGTTCAGATACCCGGTTTCAGGATTTCCTGCAGGCCAGCGTTCAGGCTTGAAATTTCTGATGTAAAGAAATCCGTCCTTGATAATCCCCCTGACCGGATAGCCAATATCGTCAGGACGACCAATATCGTGCCTCTCCTTACCTATCAGGACATGATCACGTTTTTTATCGATATATCCCTTTTTCCTGCTCCTGAATAAGTTAGAGAAGCTCTTTCCCTCCATTTGTTGCATTCCTGCTTCCTGGTAATTAACAGCTGCTATTTCAATAATAGTAGGGGCAAAATCAATAAAGCTGATAAAATCATATACTTCCCTGCCAGGATTTTTAATACCTTTTTTCCACATGATAGCCAGCGGCATATGGTTAGAGTATTCATATGCCTGCCCTTTAACACGCGGGAAAGGCATCCCATTATCTGCAGTAACAATTACTATTGTATTTTCCAGTTCTCCTTTTTTCTCAAGGATCTCCAGCATTTTTAACAGGTGCTTGTCGAAGTGCTCAATTTCGAAAGCATAATCAAGCATGTCATTTCTGACAATTCCGTCATCGGGCCAGAAGGCAGGAACATTGCTGATCTCTTCACTCTTTTTTCCCCCTTTTGCTGCTCCTGAACCATACTCATAAGCCCTGTGAGGTTCCAGTGATCCGTACCAGAAGCAGAATGGATCGTTGTTGTTCCTGGAATTCAGAAATTCTTCAAAATTCGCCGCATAATCTATATCTGAAATGCCTGATGCAGGTGGAGAAATTCTTTTTGAATTAAATGCCTTACCAGTCAGCTGACGCGGATTGCCCAGAGTGTCAAGGGCAACACCGGGTGCCCAGCCTTTCGCGGTATGTCCTGTATAGTATCCGTGTGACGATAGCAACTCCATGAAAGATTTGAATTTTGAAGGGAAGCAGGGTATATGATTTGCAGCTTCTTCAAGCTGCCAGCTGTTAAGTCCTGTAAGAAAGCAGGCTCGTGATGGTGCTGATTTTGCATTGGGAGTATAGGCGTTTCTGAAGAGGATCCCTTCAGATGCAACCCTGTCAAAGCCGGGTGTTTTTATCCATCCTGTGCCATAGGCGCCCATATGCGGAAATGAGATGTCGTCACCCACAACAATCAGAATATTAGGACGATCATTGATTTTTTTTTCTGTTCTGTCACATCTGACAAACATGCATGGTATCAGAAGAATTGCAGAATTAATATATGCCGGCTTCATATTATGAATTTCAGGTAAGTTACAAATTATTTAATTAAATTTTTAACCGCAAAGAGCGTAAGCCTGAAACGAATATTCAGTCCTTTGCGAACTTTGTGATTTTCCTTTGTGCTCTCTGCGGTTAAAGGATTTTGACTTTTTCTTTACCCCGCATAGTAATGCAGGGCCATATAGTGGTCAGAAAGTACCGGATAGCCTCAGGCTATAGTTCCTCTGAGGTTGAATATCACCCGGACGACCCATATATTCACTATTCAGGGCATTTTTAAATGCCATTGAAAGTGTAATTATCCTGTTTATTTTATATGATATTATTTCATCTACAAGCATATATCCTTTGTTATGATCCTGCCAGTAGTCAAAGAATCCAGGTAGAATTCTCTCTCTTGTGGCCTCATTGAGGAATACATCATCAATATCCAGTATTTTTGATTTGACATAAAGATTTAAGTTGAATCCAAATTTCTTATAATCGGAACTTGAACTTATTTTCAGTGAATGTTTTCTTCTGTACTTCAGGTATGTATTTGATATTTTGCTGGTTGCAGTATTATATTCAACCGGATAAATAAATGTGTAACCGCCATTGAGTGTTGTATTTAAATTACCTGCAGATCTGGTTATTGAGAATTCAGTCTCAAAACCATATATACTCGACTGCTCAACATTATTTGCCTGAAAACCGAGATCAAAAATACCTGTAACAGGATCGGGGTAGTTGCTGAAAACATATTCAATCATATCTTTATTCCGGGATAAAAAAGCTGACAGGTCTGCCTGTCCTGTCATGTCTCCTATCTTTATTCCTTGCTTGATACCTATCTCCGAACTCCATCCTGATTCGGCACTGACATAAGGATTCGGGAATATTTTAACTGAACCCAGCGTTGTGGAAGCATGTTTTTCGGCAATTGAAGGATACCTGTAGCCCTGTCCGAAGGAGGCTCTCAGGAATGTATATTCTGCTGCCTGCCAGTTAATCCCTGTCCTTAATACAGGTACAACCCTGTCCTTAATATTATCCAGTGAGTTTTGTTCCACCCTGATGCCTGCAACCAGTTTCAACTTCCGTACAGGATTTACCTCCAGCTGTGAGAAGCCTGCCAGGTTCATTCCCTCATGGTCTCCATAGAAATTAGATCTGACTCTACTGTATGTTTCGGCAGCACCTGCAGTAACAGAAAACACTTCAGATATTTTTATGGATCCCTGGTATTCAGCATATAATGAATAAGCGTCCGAGTTATTATTAACCTGTACAGGAAACTTGTTGCCTGATGATTGGAATCTTATCCTGATATCATGCCGGAAACGTCCTGAATTATAGAAGCTCAGAAAGGGGTCAATAGCCAGAAATGTTCCGTTTAGTTCTGAAATGCTTGAAGTATCCTGTTTCAATGCTCCGTATTCTGCATCCTCCCACAGTATAAAATCGGTTTTGCGGGTATATCCTGAATTAATATTAAGTCCATATGTCAGCCCTGTTACTTTGGCATTACGGTGCTTCAGCCTTAAACTTAGTCTTGCCAGTTTTTCATCATTGAATTTTCTGTAACTGTTGTCACTCATCAGGTTAAGACCTAATCCTATATCATTTTTACCAGCTTTGCGCAGATGAGAGAATGAAGCTGATGAGTATATTCTCGGTGAATCCCACCATACCCAGTTCCTGTTTTTTGGTTTGTCAAAGATACCGGTTTCGGCATAAAACTTTGTTTCAGGTATAGTTCCGGCACCGGCAGTACGAAAGTTAATTATCCCATTGAGAGCTGAAGAGCCGTAAAGTACTGACGATGCTCCTTTTATTATCTCAATCTGCTGAATGTTTTCAAAGGGAAGAAACTGCCATTTTATATTTCCTGCATCTGGAGAGACAACCGGTAGTCCGTCAATCAGTGCAAGAACACGACTGCCCACTCCATAGCTGAATCCGCTTCCGCCCCTGACTGACACCTGGCCGTCGAGAACATCAATTCCTGTGGTTTTTGTTATAAGTTCCTGTGCGTCAGTAATGTGTCTGTCAAGAAAGTCTTTTGTTTTAAGTATATCCATTGACACAGTCAGCTCTGCCACCTTCCTTTCTGACCTGTCGGCACTCACAACAATCTGTCCTATCTCCTTTATATCCGTTTCCAGACCGACATCAAGCCTGACCGTATCTGTAGAAGTAATATTGACAGATCTTTTTACTGACTTGTAACCTATAAACTGGAATGTTATTTCAATCATTCCCGGATCACAATTAAGAGAGTAGAATCCATCTTCTCCAGTCATTGATCCTTTATTCTGATGGATTAAAACATACACTCCCTGGACAGGATCACCCGTCTCAATATCGGTTACAATACCTGCAACAGTTCCCTGTGAAAGAGCAGTAAATATTAAGGAATTTATAAGTAATGCACTAACGGTGAGGTAGTATCGCATTATTCAGGTTTGAAGGTCATCCTTATATTAATGGTGATCCCTGTCAGAAGGTTTGGATAGCTGGTTGTGATTTTCAGAGAGGTGGAAGTCAGTTCAGCTATCTTTGTAGTAAGTGGAATTGGCAGCGAATCGGTTTCTATGACAATTTGTGTCTCTTCGTATGCAAATCTCCATTTTCCTTCATACACTCCGAAAGTACCTGTTCCGTCCTTATTGAACTTCACTGTACCCTTGAATTTCTCAAGAATACCTCCCGGACCGCTGGCGTCAACACCATTGGCAAGAAGGCTGTCACTTTTCCAGGCAGGATCAGTGAGAAGTTTAAATCTCTCGGATTCAGAGTCTTTCTTGCATGAGAATATTGCAAGAAAGATTGTAAGTATGAATAGAAGTACAAGATTTTTCATAACTAAAGCTTTTCAATAAGTATATCAACTTATAATAATTTGGCATTCTCCCTTGATGCCCCACAAACCCCTAAAGGGGGGCAGATCCTGAGTATAAAGATAATAAATGTAAATAAATTAACTCCCCTTCAGGGCATAGCCGTCACCTAAGCATAGCTATTTGCAGGAAATAAGGAAATAAGGAAATAAGTTTCCCCTCTTTTTGAAGGAGGGGTGTCCCGCTCTGTTGCCAGAGCGGGACGGGGTGGTTGATTT
>CAYLYN010000074.1:0-19370 GCA_964387565.1 uncultured Rikenellaceae bacterium
TATTCCTTTTTTAATCTGTTTACCAGCTCTTTCCTGCTAACTGAATTAAGATAAGATTGATTCATCTTACTTTCCAGGAATGATCTTGTATCTTCAAAAGAACCTGGTGGTCTTTTTTCAAGAAGTTTAATTATATGCCATCCATAGGGAGTTCTGACGGGTTTGCCATAATGCCCGGTATCGCTAATTAAAAAAGCCGCTTCAGCAAATTCAGGTATCATCTCACCGGCTCCGAACCAGTTAAGTTCACCTCCCCTTGAAGCTGATTCTTTATGATCGGAGAGACTTCTTGCCATCTCACTGAAAGATTCACCATTCTCAAGTCTCGAATATATATCTGATATTTCAGTTTCCACTTTTTTTATAGTCTCATCATTTGCTCCGGGAGGTACGACTTTCATAATATGAGCAACACGAACCTTACCGCGGGAGGGGCGTATATCAGTAACTTTTATGATATGGTATCCGTATGATGTGCGAACAGGATTTGATAATTCCCCTTTTTTAAGTGTAAATGCTGCATCTTCAAATGGCATAATCATCTGAAATGCAGTAAAATACCCCAGGTTGCCGCCGTTAACCTTTACGGACTGATCATCTGATGCAGCACGGGCTACCTGTTCAAATTCTTCACCACGAAGAATTCTGGTCCTGACATCCATGGCTTTACTCCATGCAATAATTGTATCCTCCGGACCTGGGTTCTGGGGAAGTGATATCAGTATATGCCAGGCTTTTATTTCAGATAATGTTCTCTGGTAGGCTTTTTTCAGTAATTCCTCTTTTTTCCTGTTATCAGTAAGATAGCTTTGAGCCAGCTGTCTCCGGTATCCGTTCAGTTCAGTTTTAAAGGCCTTTGTTGTGTCAATACCTTCACTTATGGCATCTGCAACCTTTAGTTTGAAAATTATGAATTGGTCGAGATATGAATTCACATCAGACGGCTTACCGGGTTCCCTGCTTTTATTGAACATCCTTATAAACTCTCCAGACTGAATTCTGGCTCCATTAACTGTAAGTAAAATTTTATTATTCGGGTCCTGTGCCTCACTCAAAAACGGCGAAAGCAGTATTAAAATGAACAATAATGATGAACTAACCCTCATCAGAAAAAGACGATTCCTGTTATATTATTCAAATGATTTTCTGCTATAATTTGGTGATTCTCTGGTTATCGAAACATCATGAGGATGACTTTCAATAATACCTGAATTAGTAATTCTTACAAATCTGCCCTCTTTCTTCAGAACTGAAATATTTCTGGCACCTACATAACCCATTCCGGCACGCAGACCTCCGGTCATCTGATAAACTACCTCTGAAAGCGTTCCTTTATATGGCACCCTTGCTGCAATACCTTCAGGAACAAGCTTTTTTATATCATCTTCAACGTCCTGGAAATACCTGTCTTTTGATCCCTGCTGCATTGCTTCAATAGAGCCCATTCCCCTGTATGCCTTGAACTTTCTGCCACTATAAATTATGGTTTCACCAGGTGATTCCTCCACTCCTGCAAAAAGGGAACCTGCCATAATAGAGTCAGCACCTGCAGCTATAGCTTTTATAATATCACCAGAATACCTGATGCCTCCATCAGCAATCACAGGAATACCTGATCCTTCAATAGCTTTTGCAACATCGTAAATAGCTGATATCTGCGGTATTCCCACACCGGCAACAACCCTGGTTGTGCAAATAGATCCCGGACCAATGCCTACCTTAAGAGCATCTGCGCCCTCTCTGGCAAGTTTCTTTGCTGCTTCAGCAGTACCTATATTGCCTACAACTACTTCAACATAAGGATAGTTGCGTTTTACTTCCCTGAGCATATTAATGACGTTTACAGAATGACCATGGGCAGTATCAATTACTATTGCGTCAACATTGGCATTTATAAGCGCCTCAACCCTTATAAGGGTATCAGATGCAATACCCACAGCTCCTGCAACCATCAGTCTTCCCATTTCATCCTTACAGGAGTTTGGACGATCCTTCGTTTTGGTTATATCCTTGTATGTTATAAGTCCTATAAGTTTGCCTTTTTCATCAACCATCGGCAGTTTTTCAATCTTATGTTTTTGAAGGATTCGTGCAGCAGCCTCCAGGTTTGTTTTATGATTAGTTGTAATAAGATCGGTGGTCATCACGTCAGTGATCTTCTTTTTATGGTTATTTTCAAACCGGAGATCCCTGTTTGTTACAATACCTTTCAGAATGCCATCCTTATCAACAACAGGAATTCCCCCGATCCTGTACTCACTCATCAGATTCATAGCTTCAGCCACAGTTGCATCGAGGCTAATGGTTATAGGATCAGAGATCATTACATTTTCTGCTCTTTTAACTCTTTTAACCTGGGCAGCCTGCTTTTCTATTGACATGTTCTTATGTATAACACCAATGCCTCCTTCACGTGCAATTGCAATAGCAAGCTCTTCTTCTGTAACAGTATCCATTGCTGCCGAAACAATAGGAGTATTCAGGCGTATTTTTCTGGTGAAGTATGAGCTCAGATCAACTTCCCTTGGAAGTACTTCCGAGTATGAAGGAACAAGCAGAACATCGTCGAAAGTCAATCCTTCGTAGAGTATTTTATCTTCAATGAATGACATGAGAGTAGGGTTTTTATTTTGCTGGCGCAAATTACGAAAAAAAACAGAACTCCGGAAACATCTCTTTCTTTTCAACCACATAAAAAATTGAATTACAGTTATTACATTTGTGAATAGTGCAAAAAGGATATGAATCTTGAAACCTACAGGAAGACCTTAATTAAATACTGGGGCTTTACTTCCTTCCGGCCCTTGCAGGAAGAGATTATAGGTTCAGTTGTCTCGGGCAGAGATACTCTGGGACTTATGCCTACAGGAGGAGGGAAGTCATTGACATTCCAGGTTCCGGGAATTGCATCTGATGGAATATGCCTTGTGATCACACCTCTTATTGCCCTGATGAAAGAACAGGTAAACCGTCTTAACACCATGGAGATTAAGTCAGTCGCCATTCATTCGGGTATGTCTTCTGAGGAGATTGAAATAGCTCTGGAAAACTGCATTTACGGTGATTACAAGTTTCTTTATATATCTCCGGAAAGAATTGCAACCAGTTTGTTCCAGTACAAGTTATCCAGACTTGATATTTCACTGGTTGCGGTTGATGAAGCTCACTGCATTTCTCAATGGGGATACGATTTCAGACCATCTTATCTGAATATTGCTGAGCTCAGAGATCATATAAGGGCGGATATTCCTTTTCTTGCCCTTACTGCAACTGCAACACCACAGGTTATTGAAGATATAATGAAAAAGCTGCGATTCAGGGAATATAATGTTCTCAGAACCAGTTTTGAACGGAAAAACATATCTTATCTGGTCCGCAAGGTAGAAGATAAGGGTCGTTACCTTATACAGACATTATCTAAAACAAAGGGAAGTGGAATCGTATATGTAAGAAGCAGGAAGAGATGCCGGGAGATAGCTGAGTTGCTGATAAAGGAAGGTATCAGTGCTGACTATTATCATGCAGGATTATCAGATGATATACGGGACAGGAAACAGGCATCATGGACAAACGGAGAGACCCGGGTAATTGTTTCGACAAATGCATTCGGAATGGGTATTGATAAAGCAGAGGTCCGATTTGTAATTCATTGGGACATTCCAGATTCAATTGAAAACTATTTTCAGGAAAGTGGCAGGGCAGGCCGCGATAATAAGCCTGCTTTTGCTGTTCTGCTTTATTCGGACGCTGACAAAGGAAAGCTTACTGATTCGATGAGGAAGAAATTTCCTCCGGTAGAAAAAATCAAAGATGTCTATGAGGCGATATGCAATTATCTGAAGGTGCCTGAGGGTTCAGGAAAAGACAATGTTTTTGATTTCAACTTCTATGATTTCATTTCAAAATACAGGCTTCCTGCTATTGAAACTTATAATAGTCTACAGTTCCTTCAAAGAGAGGGATATATGGAGTTTACTGAAGAGATAAACAATCCGTCGAGAGTGCATTTTATTGTAAGCCGTGATGATCTTTATAAGTTCCAGGTAGCAAATGAATCCTTCGATTCGTTCATAAAGCTGTTGTTGCGTTCATACACCGGGATGTTCACGGATTTTGTTGCAGTTAATGAAGAGGTTTTAAGCCGCAAATCGGGAGCAACCCGTGACACAATATATCAGTACCTTGTTAAGCTATCCTCATATAATATTATCAGGTATATTCCCGGAAAGAAGAGTGCCCTGGTGATTTTTAGTGAAGAACGACTCACCAGGAAAGCCCTGCTTATCACTCCGGAAAACTACCTCCAGGTAAAAGAAAAATATGAGAAGAGACTTGCAAAGATGATTGAATATGCTGAATCAGAAAACCGGTGCAGGTCTGTAATGCTGCTTGATTATTTCGGTGAGGAATCTGACAGGTGCGGAATATGTGATGTTTGCCGGAAGAGAAATGAACTGGATCTGAGTAAATACGAATTTGACCTGATCCTTGAAGAGATAAAAAAAGCGCTGGAAATGCATAGTATTGATGCGGAGGAACTTGTAAAGAAAACAGGCTATCCTGAGGAAAAGGTAATAAAGGTTATCCGATGGCTTCTTGATCATAACAAGCTCAGGCAGGACAGCGAAATGAAACTTTCCTGGAAAAGCTGATCAGAACTTAATTATCCAGATGTCCGGAACTGAGAAGTTCTTCTTATTCTGTATTATATTTTGAAGGTAAACCTTTTGCCATAAGTTCCTTAAGTTCCGGGAGATAGGATTGATAAACATCCCTTGGCAAAGAGTTGTTCTTCTTACATATCGAAGCAGCCATTCCAACAACTTCTCCCATCATTGCAGTGGTCCGCTGTACCCTTACAGTGCCAAGTGCGACATGGGTAACGCTTATATTCCTGCCTGCCATGAACATATTGCTGATATTTCTTGAATAGAGACATCTGTAGGGTACCGGGTATGGTTTAATATCTTTCTGATTTGCTACAGAACGAAAAGGTTCCCCGGTAAAGCCCTCAGATTTAAGAGGATAATGGAGGTCTATGCTCCATGTTGTTGTAAATGAGGCATCGGGATAGATTATTCCATTGTCAATATCCTGTTCTTTCAGTATAAAATCACCGGTCAGTCTCCTTGATTCCCTTTTTCCGCCTATATATGCCACCCATGCCAGCCTGTATTTCTCATAAATTGATTTATTCTTGCTCTTGTTCTTAAGATAATCCCAGTTTCCAAAAGTAATTCTCAGAGCGTAATCTCTTATAAATTCGATTTCATATATCTGATTTCTGCTGAGGCCTGTTTCCCAATCCCAGTCACCCCTGGTTCCTTTCTGAACGGTATTTTCATTAAACTGAACTGCCCATGGGCATGAAGGGAAAGCTGATGCTACAGGTACCTCCTCAGCATACCATTGAACCGAAGTTCCCATAACAAGGTAGTCGGGCGATTCCGGGGCACTTGGTTCTCCCGTTTCATTTCTGCCTTCCCTGCCATCCTTGAATTCAGCTCCGGCCATAAACCCCAGATTTGCATCACCTGTACAATCCGCGAAAAGATTTCCGCTGAATTTTGTTTCTATCCCTGAAATAATGTTTTTACCATAAACAGATACTATCCTGTCCTTTTCTTTGTCAGCCCTGAAAACATGAGTATTCAGGAATAGAGTTATATTAGGTTCACCTTCAATTACTTCTCTTTTTCTTTCGTCACCATAATTTGAAGCAGGACCAGCATTGTGAATCTTTTTTTCAGGATTCCTTGCTATCGTTTCGAGAATGTTTTTGCTTCTGGGAGAGTCCGGATCATGATTAGCTTCATAAAGTGTCCAGTGACCAACTGATCCTATTTCATCAACACTCCTGCCAAGATTTTTATATGGATCCTGATATATTAATCCGGAGAGTCCAACCCTGACTTCTGAACTATTATTTCCACCCAGAACAGGCCTGTTCTGAATAAGAGCTACCTTGCAACCTAGTCTGGCGGCAGTCAATGCAGCTGAACAGCCCGCCATTCCGCCACCTACTACAACAAGATCAAAATGGCCGGCATCATATGTTTCAGTGTCATCTAATGTCAGTTTATGCCTCAGGATGTTAAGTGCTTCTTTTTCTTCCGGAGGAGTGAAACCGGGATCAGAGGCAAAAATTATAGCGTCACATCTGCCATCAAATCCGGTAAGATCATGAAGTGAAATATTAACAGCTCCTTTTTTAAGCTTTCTTTTGCCACCATACTGCCAGTTCCATGTTTTACCCTCTGTCCCGAATACTGTCTGAAGTTCCTTTCCATCAATCAGAAGCTGAAATTTGCCGGGAGCTCCCTCAGCATCCCACGGAGCAACCCAGTCATGTGTTCTGACCCAGATGTTATATTCGGCACCGGATGGAATATTTATGGATGTAATGGCATCCTTTATGGGTACACCCAATCCATGAGCCAGCATATAGGGTGATCCCATAACTTCAATCGATTGCTGATCGACTACCCAGCCACCAGGATCGATGAAACTTTCAGCTTCAAGGAAGATAATATGATCCTTTTTGCCGCCGGATGTTGATATCAGGGAGACCAGGAGGATCAATAAGACGCTAAAAAGTTGTTTCATATATCTTATTTTCAGTTAGGGTTGGCTTCAGCCAACGGCTTATGGAGCTATAAATAAATGGACTTTAGTCTAAAATTTAAGGGCTAAAGCCCAGATTTGTCAGCTATTTTTTTTATCCGTTGGCTAAAGCCAATGGCAATATATATACTTAAATATAAAGTTCTTACATTGCAACTGCATTTTTCTGTATATAATTATCAAGGCTGGAAGGAGTGGGTCCTATATAGTGAAAACACTCGGCCCATTCCAATCCGTATTTTGCACCGTTAATCCTGTCAGATTCAAGAACAAACTCTTTTATATAATTGTAGCTGGCTGTTTTATCGTCATTGCCCAGGATCGGTAGTTTTTTCCCTTCTGCAGCAAGTTTCCTCCTTAGTCTTGCACCTGTTTCGCCACCCGGACCCTGCGTTTTGCAAACATAATTACTTTCAACCTTAATATCCACGAACCTGCTGATATCAACAACCCTGTTTACAATCTGCGGACCTCTGGCATGGTAATACATCTCTGTAACGGTATGAGGCTTAACAACTTCGAGCTGTTCCGGATAGTCTGTGCTCATACCTGCCATCCATCTTGCCGCTTCAACAGCCCTGGCTGTCACATAATGATCAGGATTCTCTTCGTACAATCCCCAGGGATCATAAGATATGAGGGTATCGACCTGCAGAAGCCTGAACAGAAAGATCAGCCTTCCTTTTATTTCCTGAATATTATATTCATCCATTCTGTGATTGGCATAATTAAGATCATAGGTCTTTTTGAGTCCAAGTACTCTTGCCACCTCGAAATTATCCCTTTCATTATTCAGGAATCTTTCACCTGATGTTGCTCCTGAACCAGCAGCTTCATCATTGGTGGTTCTGATGAGGTAGCCTGTATACCCTTCATGTATAAGCTTGGCTACAGTACCTGCTGCAAAGATAGGTATGTCATCGCAATGAGGCTGAATTACTGCGAGCACCTTGCCTTTATGAGGTTTGCCTTCCTGTGGTTTTTCAATGAAGACTTCTTCCTGATTCTGAACGGGGTGTTGGGCATTCTGACCTCCCAATCCCATTGTGGCGTATGACGCCGGAATCATTGCTCCGAGAGCCAGGTTATTTGCTATGAAATTTCGTCTTTTCATATAATTTAGTTTATAGTACTAAGTTCAGGGTTATTTTTCTGGTGGTTCATTTATTTATCCGGGATTACTTCAATAATACAAATTCCTTCAGGATTAAGTGTGTAATCTACACTTATATTGCCGCCTGAATAGGATAAAATTTTCTTTCTCTCCTTATAATCAATAAGATAAATACTGCCTGATGATGTAAGATCATAGTCTATAGCATTGAATTTCATGTTGATTCTGAATGGCTTGTTACTGATACTTGCAATTGCTATTCCCAGATCTCCGTTTTCTGCTTTCCACGTTCCTGCATAAATTAATGGATATGTGCCTTTGAACGAAGTAACGCTTTCACCCATTTTACCTGCATAAATAGATAACCTGGAAATATCGAATTCCATCACCGGAATATCAATATGGGGAGTTCTGAGGAATTTTCCATTGAGGAGATACTGCATACCACTATTTCTTACCTTTGCCATCCTGATCAGGAAATCAATCTCCTCTTTTCTGGTGGAGAAAAGAAAATCCTGATAATTGGATATTGTAGGTTGAAGTCCCCAGACAAATGATCTTGCCTGTTCCATAAGGAACTGTCTGTTATATGTTTTATCCAGCATTTTTAGTGGTTCTGCCGGTGCGTATTTTTTTGGCCACAGCTCATCATATGGAGGAATGAGTAATGAAGAGTAGTTACCATAAGTAATTGCATACTGATGATATACAGCCTGGAAGAAAGGTATAGTTTCCCATGCCCCGGGCCCGGCATATCGTTCTTTGCTGACTGCAAGAGTAAGGAAAAGATCGAGGTATGGCATCCATACTTCACCAGCACCCTCTCCGGCAAGAACCAGATTATCCTTGTCTATGATTTTGGACCGGATCAGATCTGCCATTTTGCCGAAATTCTGAATGTGATAATTGCCTCCACCTACCGGATGACCATGACTTTTGTTGAAACACATGGTATTGAGGCAGGCCATATCCATATAAACACCATCTGCCTTATATGTGTTAACAGCGCTGTCGCAGAGCGTTGAATACTTGTCTTTCCAGAACTGTGTTCCCATGCACATATAAGCTGTTGGTCTGCCAGTGAATATATTGAATATATGTGTAAGGGTATTTCCTTTGGAATCCATGGCAGCATATTTCTCAGCTTCCTCATCCCTCCAGCTTGCTGTAGTAGTTCCCCATAGTGCCTGATTCATGTAGACTATCGCATTTATACCTTTATCGTGGGCAGAGGACATAGCTGAAATAAATGATTCTTTACCTTCGCGCGGGGGAATATATTCAGGAAAACCATCATCGTACGAACAGCCATGCCACCAGTGCCAGAAAACACTTACCGGAAGATCTGATCTCCTCTGAAGGTCTGACGCCGGGACCAGTACATTTGATGATCTTCCTCTGTTCCATACCCATAATGCAGTTTTTTCAAGCCATTGGGGAGTCATATTCAAGTTAAACCTGCTTTCCCTCGACCATTTTTGCTTCGAGCCCCAGTCGCGGTATATTTCTGCAGCAGTTATCCAGTCACCTGTAAAAGAGCCAATAATTGAAGAATAGGTTGTTTCATACCTGCTTGTTACAGTATCAGTTGCGGGGAAATTATTCATCTGGTAAACAAGATTGCCTGCACTATCGAGTATGAATGCCATATTTTTTCTATTTGCAAGTGTATCATTGCATGATGCATAAAAACCTCTTTTCCCTGGTGTGTATAATGCTGCACACTGCATTGAGAGAGGGCCCGGATAACTCCATTCAAATTTCCCCGGACTGGAATTCAAAGTGCCAAGATAGTTTCTCGGATTTTTCATTAGCTGACCCATCCATTCAGGGACAGCCAGGTATTCTTCTCCATCAGTTTTTGTTATCTTGATTCTTGGAAAAGCTAATTTGTTAATCTTAATTCCTTTTGTACTGTCAAGGGAGATACTCCAGTATGACATTGATTTTGTCTTATCCAGCTCAACAATAGCTGTTACAGCGAAGTCTTTACTCTTCAAACCTTTAAATTTGTCCCATTCAAGTATCAGAGTAGACTGGTCAGGTTTCCAGTGCCTGAATCTGGAAGCATTACTAATATTTATAGTTTTTAATCCGGAAGGATCACTTATCTCAATTTCCCATAGCGAAAAAGAGGAAAGACTATCCTTATAAAATGGGTATGGATTATTCTTTTCCGTAAACGCAATAAGTGCTCCCGTTACCGGATTAATTTCGATTTTAATTAAATCGTTTTCAGCAGATATTGAATTTAACCTGGTACAACTGCTCTCAAACAGGACCAGCAGGATGATAGCTAAATCAATTATGCTGAATATCAGGATGTTTTTCTTCATTTTTCTTGCCTGAATATTCTGTATTTTAATTTGAAAGTCTGAAAATATATGCCTGTCTGCTCCCCGAATTGGTGGAATTAAAACCAATTATTCTTCCGCTCGGACTCCAGCGGCAGTGAATATCACAGCGCCAGAATCCCTCAAATTCAGCAGGCTGTACAAATCTTCCAAGTGAAATGACCGCTTCTGTTTGCATATCCATAAGGTAGATTTTCTGCTCCCTGAGTCCGGGTGATGGATACGTATCAGTAACCATCCATTTCTGATCGGGTGAGAATGTGCCGTGCCCGTCATAATCGAGAAGACCATTGCCGAGTCTTTTGTAGTCCTTTTCTCCGACTGTAAACATTACATGTGCATATTGTTTCCCTTCATAAGCAGAGGTGATCATTAGCTCATCATCATTAAGCCAGTCAAAATGAGAACCTCCCCAGTTATCGGGGAAGCATCTTTGAAGATTTGTTCCGTCAGTGTTTACAGTGAATGAGGTGGTAATTCTTTGATTCCCGCTTGTCTGTCTTGACAACCAGAATATTTTTGAGTTATTCCTGCTGAACAGGGTATGGTTAAACCATTCAATGCTTCCTTCTTCAAGAGGAGGGACCAGCTCTTTTACCTGTTTATATGAAACCAGAAGCTTTGATTCACCAGTTGTAAGGTCAATAAGAAACAGGCCGTCATCTTCCGGGAAAGGTATATCCTTCCGGGTATCCTGACCATCGCCTCCGTAGCCATAATCCGGTCTTGTAATTCTCAGCCTGGAAAAATTGATGCTTACTGCCTGCAGTCCGTCTGATGTAACTGCGCTTACCGGATATTGCAGGATTCTGATCTCTTCTCTGGTATGCACATTCATTATTACTGAAACGAATTTACCGTTTCTAAGGTCGTTAAAGATAATTAGCGAATCTGGCGAGCTCCCAAGCCAGTGTGCCATGCATCCCTGCTGGAAGTTCCATGCCCTGGTTGTGGTAAGCGGTATGAATTCCTTTGAATCAAGATCGATGAGACCCAGCGTAGCCGGTTCATTTTCATCAGGCAATTTAAATTTTATATCAGTTTCAAGTACAGTAGCGTACTTTTCTGATTTGCTGAATGAGTTGATTCCATAATAACTTGCAAAAAGGTGTTCCCTGTTATTATTGCTTATCTGGACTGGACCTTTAATTTCAGGGAATTTTACATTAAGCAGATTCTCTTTTTTTGAATTGTTATTACATGAAGATGAGATTATTAAAAGTATCACAAATAACTTATTCCAAAATGTTTTCATGACCGGTATTATTATGAATTTAGCAATTGAGAACTAGCTCTGTCAACAAGATATACTATAGATTTATATGAAACTCCTGAGTGAAGACTCAATCCTATCTCACAGGTTCTGCTGGTTGAGTAACCGTTTGTAACATCTTCTGGAATCTGTGATTTCAGATTCCTGAGGCCATGCTTATTTAGTTCGGGATAGGTAAATCCACGGTCACCGGCAAATCCGCAACAGTTAGTATCTGCAACTATCACCTCTCTGGCACATAGTCTTGCAAGCTCAGCCAGCTTGTTATCGAGCCCCATCTTCTTCATGCTGCACACAGGGAAAACTGTTACTTTTTCATCAACAGGAACAATTTTAAGGTTAGGCACCAGGTAATCCAGGATGAACTGAACCGGTTCATACAAATGTAACCCTGACTTCATATTCTCCTTCATTGTGTAAAGGCATGGGCTCATATCGCAGATAACAGGGTATTCTCCATTGTTGCTTGCTTTAAGTAATTCAATTTCAAGTTCTTTTGATTTTTTTTCGCCAGCCTTTATATAACCTTTGCTCAGGAAGGCCATTCCGCAGCACAGATTATTCATATTTTCCGGATAAACTACCTCATATCCGGCTTTCTCTATAAGCTGAACAAGTTTTTCAGAAAGCTGTTTTTCCTCCCTGTATTCGCGTGATACTCCCATCGACCTGTTAATGCAGGAAGGAAAGTAGACAACCTTTTTCCCTTTTTCTGATGATGGTGAATGTTCCTTCCTGATTTTTAATGAACCCGATGGCATATATTCATTCCATGCAGGGATTGTGTTAAAGAGGATCCTTCTTAATCCTCCTGCGATAAATTTCATCACCCGGGTTCCCAGTAATCTGTGAATTAATGATACAGTACTTAATGCTACTCTCATTACAGATGTTACCTTATTCATGTTATCAGCAATCCACATAGCAAAGCCCTGCTTTTTCCCGATCTTTTCTGTCCGCAGGTTCTTGATCAGCTTACCTGTATCAATTTTTACCGGACAACTCACAGCACAAAGGCCATCGGTTGCACAGGTCTCATTCCCTGCATAGGAATAAGCTTTAACAAGGGATGCTGCCAGATGTGGCTGTTCGCCTGTTGCAAGCAGTGACTTTATTTCACGGTGGACCGTGATCCTTTGCCTCGGTGATAGTGTCATATCAGCTGAGACGCATGCAGATTCACAGAATCCGCAATCGGTACACTTGTCAATTATTTCACTGGCGGCATGCAGGGGCTTTAAATCCTTAAGATGAATATTATTATCATCATTAAGTATTACACCCGGATTTAAAATTGAATCAGGATCAAAGATCCTTTTTATCTCTTTCATCAGCTGGTAGGCTTCCTTTCCCCATTCAAGCTCAACAAAGGGCGCCATATTGCGTCCTGTACCATGTTCGGCTTTTAATGACCCGTCATATTTCTTCACTACCAGATCCGACACTTCTTCAAGCATCTTGCTGTAGCGCTCTATCTCTGTTTGTATACTGAAATCCTGAGTAAACACAAAATGAAGGTTTCCTTCAAGTGTGTGTCCGAAGATTACCGCTTCATTATAGTTATATTTCTTCAGGATGCCCTGAAGATCGAGAGTGGCTTCGGCAAGCCTTGGCACTGGAAAAGCAACGTCCTCAATTATTACTGTTGTTCCGGCTCTTCGCATCGCGCCGACAGAAGGGAATAATCCTTTTCGGATTTTCCAGAGAAGCTCATATTCAGCCGGGATATCAGTGAAATGAACTCCAAAGAGTGTAGGTATTGAAATAATGCTTTGCTTAATGATCTCAATCTTTTGCCTTAGCCCTTCGGAATCTTCAGCAGCCGTTTCAATAAGTAGGGCACATGCTTCATTATCAAGGGTGCTGAGGTATCCGGGTACTCCAGTCTCATTTTCCACTGATCTTAAACCTGCTCTGTCAATAAGCTCAACAGCCTGAACAGGTGTGGATTTAAGCAATGAAACTGCCATACAGGCATTTCGTATATCCGGAAAAATAATAAAGGAGGTAGCCTTATGAGGAAGTTCCTGGACAGTTCTGAATGTAATCTCTGAAATAAATCCCAATGTTCCTTCAGAACCAACCATCAGGTGCTCTATAATCTCAAATGGATCTGTAAAATCAACCAGGGCATTCAGACTATAGCCTGTTGTGTTCTTCATCTTGTATTTCTTCCTTATCCGCTCTGCCAGAAATGTATTCTCTTTTGCCTTTCCTGCCAGATTTTCAATTTCTGTTAAAAGCGTAGGATGACTTTTACGGAATTTATTTCTACTTTCCTGATCTCTGGTATTTAGTATAGTTCCGTCAGCCAGGATTATCCGGAGCCCAGCAATAGTCTTGTATGAATTTTCAGCAGTACCGCAACACATTCCACTTGCATTGTTTGCAACAATACCGCCTATCATAGCAGCATTTATTGAAGCCGGATCAGGTCCTATTTTTTTCCCGAATGGTGCCAGCATTTTGTTCACCCTTCCGCCTATAAGTCCGGGCTGCAATGTAATATAGTCACCTTCATCCTCAATCCTGGCTTTTTTCCACTCATTTCCTGCAACCAGTAAGACTGAATCAGTTATTGCCTGACCTGAAAGACTGGTACCTGCGGCCCTGAATGTAACTGGTATCATCAGTTTACTACATTCACGCAGGATATGTGAGACCTCCTGTTCATCATTTGCCCTGATAACCATTTTTGGAATGAGCCTGTAGAAGCTTGCATCCGTACCGTATGCAAGTGTATAGAGCGTATCATGATATATTCTCCGGCTATCAACGCATTTTATAATGCTGTCGTATAATAGCTTGTACTTTCCGAATAACATTGAATTTATTTTTCAAGGATTAAATATTAAAAATACAGATATATGTGAGTTATTACAAAAAAAAGAGCTTGTTTACTTATACTATTTGTAAATGTCTAATTTTGTAGCTTAATTTTAAAACATTAATGGAAAATACAACAGAACCGGCATATTCGAGAAATGTAATTGAGTTTGTTGCTGTCGCAAACGAATTCTGTAAATATGCTGAGCATGCCAGGGAACTGAAAGGTGATGAACTTCTGAAAATACTGCAGCGGATACTTCCTCTTATGTATCTGAAAGCTTCATTGCTTCCGCAACTTGATCCGTTTTTTGAGGATGGAAATGAAAAGTTTGTTTCAGAGAATGACTGGATAGTGATACACGATAATCTGAGAGAGAAGTTTGGGACAGCAGATGATTATATGGAGGTTTTTGACGACAGAACAAAAGAGACAGATGAGGCTGTTGTTGCTTCAATATCCGAAAATATGGCCGATATATATCAGGATATCAAGGATTTTCTTCTCCTGTATCAAACCGGTACAAATGAGGTTATGAATGATGCAATCTGGGAGTGCCGGCTTAATTTTGAGACATTCTGGGGACAGAAACTGGTTAATTCGATGAGAGCGATACACAGTTTTATTTATTCGGGAGAGGAGATAGGAAAGATCGAAGAGGAAGATATAAGTGATGATGAAAGGAATACTTCCGACTGGTTCATAAGCAGACGTCAGAGAGAATTCAGAAATAACAATGGTTAACAATAAATTCAATGCAAGTATCACGGCAGAGGAGATTGCCGAACGTGACCTTTCCTGGTTCCGGGGGGAGATAGTGGTGGTGGAAGATTTCAAAACTTTCAGCTCAGTATTTCCTCGACTTTTAGGTAATGATCTTCTTGGATTTGATACCGAGACAAGACCTACGTTCAGAAAAGGCAAAAGAAATAAAGTCTCGCTGATCCAGCTTTCCACCGGGAATCTTGCAGTACTGTTCAGGATAAACAGGATAGGTCTTCCCGGAGAATTGATAGACCTCTTATCAGATCCTGAAGTAACAAAGGCAGGCGTTGCAATACATGACGATATCCGTTTCCTGAAGAGTGTTAAAAAGTTCTCACCTGAAGGATTTATTGACCTTCAGTCATTTGTGAAAGAATTTGGAATTGAAAGCTCAGGATTAAAAAAAATTACAGCTATCGTGCTTGGTTTCAGGATATCAAAAAGACAGCAGGTGACTGACTGGGAAGCTGAGAAACTTACTGAAGCACAGCAGATATATGCTGCTACTGATGCATGGGTGTGTCACCAGATTTACAGGAAGCTGACGAACGGAAGTATGATCCCCAATCCCCCAGGGGGGGCTTACCCCCGGTCAGCACCGCTGCCCGCCCCCTGAATGAGGCATAATCTGCTGCAGAGAATTTAACCCCCTTCAGGGGGTGAGCCTGCATTAGCAGGGTCGGGGGCAAAGTCCCCCGTGGGGGATTTAGGGGTGAATATTTGGAATGGAGATATAATTTAGTTTGAATAATATTGTGGACAGAGTAAAGATCGTACTTAAATCAGGTAAGGAGCAGTCAGTAAAAAGATTTCACCCATGGGTATTCTCCGGTGCCATAAAAAAGATGTACGGAAATCCTGCAGAAGGAGATCTGGTAAATATTTTTGACAATAAAGATAATTTTCTTGCTACAGGTCATTATCAGCCAAGCTCAATTGCAGTAAGGATTCTCTCATTTGAGAATATAGATATTGACATAGATTTTTTCAGAGAAAAAATCAGAAATGCAATAAGTTACAGAAAATCAATTGGAATCATAGGGAATCCTGATCTGAACGTTTTCAGGCTGATACATGGAGAGGGCGATGGTCTTCCCGGACTTATTATCGATTACTATAATGGGGTAGCAGTAATGCAGATGCATTCATTAGGTTTCTACAGAATCAGGGAGGAAATAACTGCTGTTCTGGTTGAATTGCTTGAAAATCAGATAGTATCTGTTTTTGATAAAAGTGAGGGAACCATACCGCATATGTCAGGTGTGAAGGCTTCAAATGAATATCTGTACGGGAATTCAGAACCTGTCACCGTAACAGAGAATGGATATAGGTTCAGGATAGACTGGTCAACAGGACAGAAAACCGGGTTTTTTATTGACCAGAGGGATAACAGGAACCTGCTTTGTAAGTTTACCAACAAACGAGATGTACTTAATATGTTTGGTTATACCGGAGGTTTCTCTGTTTATGCCATGAATAATGCTGCATCAGTTCACACTGTTGACAGTTCCTGGTCAGCTATTGAACTTGCAAATGAAAATATACGATTGAATTTCGGGGATGATAAAAGGCATGAATCCTTTCAGGTTGATGCTTTCGAGTACCTGAATGATATTAAAGACAGGTATGATCTCATAATATTGGATCCTCCTGCTTTTGCCAAGCATAATAATGTTCTTGCAAATGCTTTGCAGGGATACAAGAGGCTTAATATGAAAGCAATCGAACAGGTCAGGCCGGGAGGGATAATTTTTACCTTTTCATGCTCACAGGTTGTGTCAAAGGAAAACTTCAGAAAATCAGTGTTTGCGGCAGCAGCCAATACTGGAAGAAAGGTTAAGATTCTTTATCAGATGAGCCAGCCTCCTGATCATCCGGTAAATATTTATCATCCGGAGAGTGAGTATCTGAAGGGACTTGTTATATATGTTGAATAGTTTATCGATTGGAAAAAAATTAGAATTTGAGAATTTGAAAGTTTGAAAGTTTGAAAGTTCCCATGAAAACATCACCCTTGCCCCCCTTTGAGCTGCTCAGGGCAAGCTCTTCAAAGGAGGAATATTTACACCGTCGCACCATTGCATCGTCGTACCGTCAAACCTTTATTAGATATGAGCGCAGATAAGAACATATTGCTGATAGCAAAGAAACTCGCCCTTCACGACTGGCAGGTAGAGAACACTATAAGGCTTCTTGATGGTGGTGCCACAGTTCCTTTTATAAGCAGGTACCGCAAGGAGATGACAGGAAGCCTTGATGAGGTACAATTGATGCATATCAAGGAAGAGTTTGAGAGACTTAAGGAACTTGACGCCCGAAGGGAAGCTATAATAAAGTCGATTGAAGAGCAGGAAAAGATGACTCCTGAGCTGAAAACGAGAATTGATAATGCACTGACAATGTCGGAGCTTGAGGATATTTATCTTCCATACAGACCAAAAAGGCGGACCCGTGCAACAATTGCAAGAGAAAAAGGTCTTGAGCCTCTGGCACAACTTATTATGGATCAGAAAGAAAATGATCCACAAGGCCGGGCAGAGGAATTCCTGAATGAGCAGGTTTTGAGCATTGAGGAAGCCATTGCAGGTGCTTCTGATATTATTGCAGAATGGATAAGCGAGGACGAAAAAGCCAGGAAAAACCTCAGGATGATCTTTGAAAAAGAGGCGGTTATCTATTCAAAAGCAGTTAAGGGGAAGGAAACTGAAGGAATAAAGTACAGTGATTATTTTGAATGGTCTGAACCACTCAGGAAATGCCCTTCCCACAGACTTCTGGCCATGAGAAGGGGAGAAGAAGAAGGATTTCTTCGCCTGTCAATAGAACCTTCTGAAGAGAAGGCTCTGGAAACTTTGAACAATATTTTCATTTCCGGAAGAAATGATTCATCTGATATCGTCAGAGAAGCTGTTAAGGATAGCTGGAAGAGATTGCTTTCATCATCCATAGAAACTGAATTCAGAAATATCTCAAAGGAAAAGGCTGATAAAGAGGCTATAGCTGTTTTTGCTGACAATTTGCGTCAATTATTACTTAGCTCTCCGCTCGGTGAAAAAAATGTACTAGCCATCGACCCCGGATTCAGAACAGGATGCAAGATAGTCTGTCTGGACAGGCAGGGTAATCTGCTTCATAATGAAACTATATATCCTCATCCACCCCAGAATGAAACTGCGATGTCGGTTAAGAAAATTCTGACAATGGTTAATGCATACAGGATTGAAGCAATAGCAATAGGTAACGGAACAGCGAGCAGAGAGACAGAGGAATTTATCAAGTGGGTCAAATTTGAAAATGATATCCAGGTATTTGTTGTGAGTGAGGCAGGCGCCTCAATCTATTCTGCCTCAAAGGTTGCCCGTGAGGAATTCCCTGATTATGATGTTACTGTGAGGGGAGCAGTATCAATAGGCCGGAGGCTTATGGATCCGCTTGCAGAGCTTGTTAAGATCGACCCGAAGTCAATTGGTGTTGGTCAGTACCAGCATGATGTTGATCAGCAGAAACTGCAGAAATCGCTGGATGATGTAGTAATGAGCTGCGTTAATGCTGTGGGCGTGGAGGTTAATACTGCAAGCAAGCATCTCCTTACATATGTTTCAGGACTGGGGCCCCAGCTGGCACAGAACATAATCGATTACAGAACTGAGAACGGACCGTTTAAAGCCAGGAAAGAGCTTCTCAAGGTTAAAAGAATGGGAGATAAGGCTTATGAACAGAGTGCCGGATTTCTCAGGATCAGAAATGCTTCCAATCCTCTCGATTCAAGCGCTGTGCATCCTGAGAGTTACCATGTGGTTGAAAAAATGTCGGGAGATCTCGGATGTGACGTAAGGGAGCTTATGACAAATGATACTAAGCGGAAAGAGATTAAACTTGAGAAATATGTTACAGATACTACAGGTCTGCCTACACTTAAGGATATCCTGGAGGAACTTGCCAAACCGGGACGTGATCCGAGATCAAAAATAAAAGTATTCCAGTTTGCAGATATTCATTCAATGGAGGACTGTAAGCCGGGAATGGTAGTTCCGGGAATTGTAACAAATGTTACAAAATTTGGTGCCTTCGTGGATATAGGAATCAAGCAGGATGGTCTTGTGCATATTTCAAACCTTAGCAACAAATATGTGTCAGATCCATCAACCATTGTGAAGCTTCACCAGCATGTCATGGTGAAGATATTGGATGTGGACATCGATCGTAAACGGATTCAGCTTTCGATGAAGGATACGGGTAGTAAGGAAAATTGAATGTGAAACGTTTAATGACGTGTTTTTATACTTCCCCATAAAGGTGGGGCTGGGGCATAGCGGTCAACTTTAGAATTGTGTTTTTAATGGAATATAATACCGTAGTTTCCCCTCCTTTTGAAGGAGGGGTGGCCGGGACTATTGATTATCTTATGTTTAC
>CAYLYN010000075.1:0-19225 GCA_964387565.1 uncultured Rikenellaceae bacterium
GAAGATGAGGAACATTGTATTTATTATGCACATCATGACATGATGCACATTCCAGCTTATTAGCGAACAACATATCGTTCGCTATTGTACTGCCTAGTCCGGAGTTTGTGGTAGTCGGGGCTCTCAGTCCTCCATCTGCAGTTGCCAATGCATCAGTATAGAGAAATGATATCGGATGTTCCTTACTTAAATCACCTCCTGATGTTCCTCCAATTCTTGAATCTGCACTTATGTAATGCGATCCGTTGATAGTACCACCGAAGTTTTCAAGAGCCACTGTCCCGTCATGGCAACTGAGACAAAGTTTGGAACTTGCACTTGGATTAGTTATTGTGAGCCCGCCCTGATTATCAAATGTAGGTGATGAGTACAGGCTATATGCTGCAACACTTGTTGACTGATGATTCCATAGTGGAGCTGAAGGTTCGTCTTTTGCATTATGCGAAGTATGACACACTCCACATATCCTGTTTTCAGCAGGAGCCCAGGATTCTAATGAAAAATCATGTTTGGTACCTGAAATCTGAGCACTAATTGTATTGGAATAAACTGTAGCTAATACAATTATGAGCATGATCTTAAAATTACTTTTCATAGAAATCTGTTATTTAGATGTTTAACTAAAATGCAGATAAATATAAATATTTAATTACTTTATTCCCAAACAGAATGCAATTAAATGCATGTGGAACATTTAAAATCGAATATATCACAGGTAATATTGCTTATAAAAGTTCTGATTCTCCGGGGGTGCTTAATAAAGGATAGTTAAAAAGAGTCCTGTTTTTAAGTAAAAACTGTATATTTAAAAGAAAAATGTTTCTGCTTCTCGTTTTCCTGCTGATAGCACTACTGGTGTCTTTCTTATGCTCCATTCTTGAAGCTGTATTGCTTTCAACTCCTCAGGCTTTCCTGATGGCTCAGAAGGATGCCGGAAGAAGATGGGCCAGTGTTTTTATCTCATTAAAGACCAGTATTGATAAGCCATTATCTGCAATTCTGACGCTGAATACGATAGCTCATACAGTAGGTGCTGCCGGAGTAGGCGCCCAGGCAGTAAAAGTATTTGGTGAAACCTATTTCGGTATCATTTCTGCAATCCTTACACTATTAATTCTGCTGTTTTCCGAGATTATTCCAAAGACCATCGGGGCTTTTTACTGGAGAAGCCTGGCAGGAATTTCATCATACCTGATCAAGTTCATAATCCTTATTACTTACCCCTTCGTATTATTATCGTCCTTTATTACAGTGATTTTTTCAAAAAGCAGGGAGGATAAATCAACAAGCCGGGAAGAAATTTCTGCACTTGCCAATATTGGTGTAAGTGAAGGGCTGTTCCACGAGAAGGAACATAAGATCATTCAGAATATACTCCGTCTTAAGAATGTCAGGGTAACAGAGATTATGACCCCAAGGGTTGTTGCAGTCATAGCCGATGAAAACCTATCGCTTGGTGATTTCCTGAAAAGCAAGGACTACCTGCGGTTTTCCAGGATCCCTGTATATTCGGAACATCCTGAAAATATTACGGGTTATGTATTCAGACAGACAGTATTTGAGAAACTTGCAGAAGACCATCATGGACTGACCTTGAATGCAGTTAAAAGAGATATTGTGATCATTCCGGAAACAATAGTTCTTTTTGAGGTATGGGAGCAACTTCTTGAAAAAAAGGAACACATAGCTTTGATTGTGGATGAGTACGGAGGCATGGAAGGGATCGTTACTATGGAAGACATCATAGAAACCATACTGGGGCTTGAAATAATGGATGAAACAGATACCATTGCCGACATGCAGGATTATGCCCGTGAAAGATGGAAATTCAGACAGGCTAAATACTCTTATTATGAGAAACCTGACCAGGATAAAAGCTAGACGTGAAGGTCAATAATTAGAAATCTGTTCGAATATTTTAATCCTCCTGAATGGCAGAAGAAGAATTATTGATATTGTTACGTTGATATTGTAATTCTGATTCTGTGTATTCTTTTGTGTATTCATTCTAAAATCAGTTATTATTTACATTGGGCTCATTATTTTCACCTGACTATACTATAGCCTGGTTGTAAACCTTGCATGATAAACATAATTCATTTATTACACTAATAATTATCTGTAATCAAGCTACCAGTAGTCAGTATATAATTTAGTGTTTAAACAATTACAATCTGAATATTGTACATAGGCCAGTAAAATGCCATAACAATTCAAAACTTCGTATAATTCATTCAGGTATCATGTTAATATTTAACTATATTTGAGATAGTTGATTTTGAAACAACAATGTTTAATCAACTCGATGCAGATATAGATTTTTTATCTGTTACTTAATGTCATAGTTAAAAAATAAGGAATCAGATCTGATCAGAATGATGGCTCCTGGAATGGTTATTTATTCCACAGTAAATGCCGCCGGCTACTATGGAGAAGGAGAAAGATGGCCTTTGACCGTTATCTTTCTTTTTCTGTGTTCGCTCTCATTGGCAATTATAAGCATTTACCTCAGATCTGGTAAACAAATAGCCGGGAGTTAGTCCTGCACAGCATCATATACAAAATTTCATACAAATAAAATGGGAAAATCTGTCATTATTGTCGGAGCCGGAATAGCCGGATTGTCAGCTGGATGTTACTCAAGGAAAAATGGTTTCGAGACAACCATATTTGAATCACATACAATCCCGGGAGGACTCTGTACAGCATGGAAAAGAAAAGGGTATACTTTCGATATCAGTATGCATCTTGTTACCGGATCAATAAAAGGCGCCCATAATCAGATGTGGAAGGAACTGGGAGTGACAGAATCAGTTAACTTCCATGTACATGACCATTATGCATTGATTGATGCAGGGAAGGATAAGCTTCTCTATAAAACTGATAAAAAGCTAGTAGAAGATCAAATGATGAGAATATCTCCTGAGGACAAAAAATTAATAAAGAAATTTACGCGAATGATTTTTGGTCCGGATATCCTCGATGCTGCCTCCCTGAAGCCTGCAGAATTAAGTACCTTTCGGGATAAAATAAAAGCAATTCCTAAGATCCTCCCGCTATTGAAATACTTTTTGACTGAAAGCAGGAATACCCTTCAGGATTTTGCGGTCAGATTCAGGAATCCATTTTTGAAGGATGCAGTGAAATTTATAGCAGACGGACCTGGATGGCCTATGCCTGAATATCCTATGATAGCACTTGCAGGATTTATCAACAGTACGGTCACAAAATCTGGTGTACCCCTGGGAGGATCACAGAAAGTTGCATTCGAAGTTGCCAATCTGTATGAAAGTCTGGGAGGAGTATTCAAATACAACTCTTACGTAAAAGATCTTTTAATTCAAAATAACAAGGTTACAGGTATCAGACTCGAAGATGGCTCTGAGTATCATTCTGACTATGTAATCTGGGCCGGTGATGGGCATAATCTGCTTTTCAATATTCTGAAAGGTAAATACATGAATGACAAATTCAGAGATATGCATTCCACATGGATGCCTGTTAAGCCTATACTTCATGTTATGGTAGGGATTAATCGTGATTTCTCCCATGAACCCCATAGAACAATTTTTAAACCAGATCAGGTTGAAATAATAGCCGGCGAAAAAAGAGAATGGCTGTGCATGCTTCATCATTCATTTGATAGGTCAATGGCACCAGAGGGGAAGTCAGTTGTTGAAGTATGGTATGATACTGATTATGATTACTGGGAGGAACTTTATAAAGATAAATCGAAATATAAAGCCGAAAAACAGCAAATAGCAGATTATACTGTTTCTGAACTTGAAAAGAGGTATCCGGGATTCAAAGAGCAGATTGAGGTGATTGACATTCCAACACCCATGACTTACAAACGATATACGGACAATTGGAAAGGCTCACCTGACGGATGGTATCTGACGAATGCTAACCTTACTAAAGGAGAACCTGTTCACTGTCTGCCCGGACTTAAAAACTTATATACTGCAGGGCAATGGACTGCACCATATACAGGTACCGTAATCGCTGCTACCTCAGGAAGACAAGCTGTTGAGCTTATCTGTCACAAAGAAAAGTTGAAATTTATAACTGAAACAGTAAAGACTAGCTAAGCTGGTATTGTCAGTAAGTATTTTTAAGATTTCTTCTTAAAAAAATGCAATCATTGCTTCAAAATGTCAATCAGGATCCGGGTCAATATAATTTCTCCAGTTTCACTATTCATTGCAGGTAACATACAAAGAAGTCAGTATGTCTGGCTTCTGAAATATTAATGGTGATTACCTGGCACAAAACAAAAAAGCCAATGTCAATCCCGCAATAACTTTATTTTTGTCCCCTCTCTGCTTCGCAAAGAGGGGATGTCAGGGCAACAGCCCTGACAGGGGTGAGTTCATGGAATAATAAGAGAACTGCCTTCGTACTCCGTCAGTCAACTGACTTCGTCCGACAAAGTTGGTGATTATCAGGGGGCTGCTTAACAACAGAAAGCCGGTAACGCTTACAAATGGGGAGAATTACGGTCCGCCGGATGGCGGACCGTGATTCTCTTTGGGGTGCTTAACAAAGAAAAGCCAGCAATCCGCCAGCCGGCGGATTGCATGTGCTTTTTTGTTTTTACGCCTCTTTGAGCAAGCTCAGAGGCTTCAAAACAAAAAAGCCATGGCACTGTGTGCCCTGGCTTTTCTTTGTAGCGAGAGGGAGAATTGAACTCCCGACCTCATGATTATGAATCATGCGCTCTAACCAACTGAGCTATCTCGCCAAAATAGTACTTTCCAATATCCATGCGCTCTAATCTGAGCTATCCCGCCTTGTCCTCCGAAGCCTCCTTTGAACACCGTAGCTTTAGCGAAAGTGTTGGCGAAGGAGGGCCTTGTCCTCCGAAGCCTTCTCTAACCTCAACAGCTCCTGCAAAGAATTTTGTTAAATCTGGCCAATTCTTTTGAGGGTGCAAATATAATGTGTTTGTTACAATTTAACAATATGTGTTTTTAGTTTCAGTTTTTTTTCTATATTGCAGAAGAAGTTGTGCAAAAGTTTGAAAATTATCATGCGCTTGAAACTGGAACTTGAATATACTCTGAACTGTTCACCAAAGGTGCTCTTCTCATGGTTAAGTACTCCTGAAGGTCTTGAAGAATGGTTTGCCGATAAGGTTGTTGTTGATAAGGACCTCTTCACCTTTACCTGGGATGAGACAGAATCAAAAGCCAGGCTGTCAGCTCTCAAGGAAAATAAATTTGTCCGTTTTGAATGGCTTGATAAAGAGGATGAAGAATCAAACTTCTTCGAGTTCAGAATCATTGTTCAGGAACTTACAAGCGATCTGGCTCTCATCATTACTGACTTTGCCGATCCGGAAGAAAAAGAGGATGCAGTATTTCTCTGGGACAATCAGATCGGAGACCTCAGGAGAATACTTGGAATCTGAATAGATTCACAACAGTTTGTTGTGCAAAGCAATATTAACTGTCATGGTCCAGAAAAATGCACCATTGACTTATTCCATAAAACTTCACCCAGATCAGATTGCTTTAACCCTAGATATCAGGCCTTCCCGCTTGCCCTTTGCGTGGCAATATACTGCAAAAATGCTCCATATCCACAAAAATCAATTCCCTTATGATTTTTTCATAAAATTCGAGTAATTTTGCACACAAATTTTTACCTGTGTTAAAAAAGGTCGACACGTTTGTATTTAAATCATTTATTGGCCCACTGATTCTGACTTTTTTCATTGTGCTGATAATACTTCTGCTTCAGTTTCTTTGGATGTATGTCGATGAGCTCGCAGGTAAAGGACTTGATCTTTTGATCCTCGCTGAACTCATATATTATTTCTCCCTCACTTTTGTTCCAATGGCCCTTCCTCTTGCCATCCTTCTGGCCGCGCTTATGACCTTTGGAAATATGGGTGAATTCAGTGAACTCTCTGCCCTTAAATCCTCAGGCATACCTCTTCAGAGGATCATGCGCCCATTGATGATTTTCATAGGCATTATTTCAATAGTATCTTTCTTTTTCTCAAATGATGTCCTGCCCTTTGCCACCTCAAAAGCTAGGACACTGCTTTATGACATAAGGCGGAAAAAACCTGATATAAATATCCAGGCAGGCCCTTTTTACAACGGTGTTCCTGACTTCAGCATAAAGGTAACTTCAAAAGATCCTGTTACAAACCGTCTCGACAAACTTATCATTTACGATCATCGTGAGAAGAGGGGAAATGTGGCAGTAACTCTTGCCGATTCAGGATATATGAAGACAACACAGGATGGATCAGGTCTTATAATGACCTTATATAACGGATATACATTTAATGAATTAAGTGAGAAGAATGTAAGTACAAGCGAAAGGAAATATCCCTCACGTAAGGACTACTTCAGGGAACAGACCTTAGTTATGCCTCTTTCGGGCTTTGATCTGGAAAGAAGTCAGGACGGCCTTTTCAAATCGAACGCAGCTATGATGACAATTTCTGACCTTACCTTCCATATTGATTCACTTGGCAAAGCATATAACGACAGGGTGAACACTCACTTTAAGGACTTCCAGACTTCCAAAGTATATTATTTAGGCAATTATTCCTACCTGGCCGGACTTCCTAAAACAAAGGAGGATTCCCTGAAGAAATCACCTGTTTTTGAGACTAATGTATTATTTGATTCTCTGCCTGTTACTGAAAGAAAAGATGCTGTTACAAGAGCAATCGAACACATTAAGGATGCCAATCTGTATCTTTCACAGATAAGCGAATCTCATTACTGGGAGATTAAGGTACTGAAGAGGTACGAAGTTGAATGGAACAAAAAACTAACTATGTCTTTTGCATGCCTGGTTTTTTTCTTCATCGGCGCACCTCTAGGTGCTATTATCAGAAAGGGAGGTCTGGGAACTCCTGCTGTAATATCAATATTTTTCTTTGTGATCTACTATGTAATATCCCTTTCAGGACAAAAGCTTGCAGAAGAAAACATTATCGGCACTTTTGCCGGGATGTGGGCTGCTTCATATATACTTTTACCAATAGGGGTATTTCTGACATATAAAGCTACAACCGATTCAGTTATAATGAATATAGATACATATCTGCTGTATTTCAAAAAAATTAAGGATAAGGTTTACAGATTTACGATGAATGAAAAAATTAACAGATAATCAGGATAAATAAATTGGTTCTCAAAATGGATGAATTCAGATTTAATACTATAGAGGAGGCTGTTGAAGATATCAGGAGCGGCAAGCTGTTGATTGTTGTTGACGATGAGGATCGTGAGAATGAAGGTGATTTTATATGTGCTGCGGAACTGATTACACCTGAACTTGTCAATTTTATGGCAAAGCATGGCCGGGGTCTGATATGTGTTGCACTACCCGAAGAGAGATGCGAGGAACTTGATCTTCATCTCATGGTAGGTAATAATACCTCACTGCATGAAACTCAATTCACGGTAACTGTTGATCTTATAAATAAAGAGACTACAACAGGGGTATCAGCCAAAGACAGGGCCCTGACGATTAAAGCTCTTGCAGATCCTTCGACCAAACCATCAGATCTGGGAAGGCCCGGGCATATCTTTCCATTAAAAGCAAAAGCAAAAGGTGTTCTCAGAAGAGCCGGACACACTGAGGCAGTTGTTGATCTTACCCGTATGGCAGGTCTCCGTCCCGGTGGAGCACTAGTCGAAATAATGAATGATGACGGATCAATGGCCCGCCTTGAAGATCTTATTAAGATCAGCCAGAAGTTTAACATAAAAATAATTGCAATTGCAGACCTCATAAAATACACCCTCGAGAGGGATTCAATTATCGAGAAAGGAGAAAGAGTAAAACTCCCTACAAGCTCTGGTGATTTTGAATTCATTCCTTTCAGGCAGACAAGCAACGGGATAGAACATGCCGCTCTTGTTAAAGGTACATGGACAAGAGAAGAACCGGTACTTGTAAGGTTACATTCATCCTGTTTCACCGGGGATATTTTCGGATCAATGAGATGCGACTGCGGACCTCAGCTCCAGAAAGCAATGGAGATGGTGGAGAGAGAAGGAAAAGGAGTTGTGATCTACCTTAGTCAGGAAGGAAGAGGAATCGGGCTTCTGAACAAAATAAAAGCCTACAGATTACAGGATGAAGGGATGGATACTGTTCAGGCTAATCTGAAACTGGGATTTGGAGAGGACGAGAGGGATTATGGAGTGGGAGCCAGTATTATGCATGAACTTGGTCTTGGTAAAGTAAGACTTATATCAAATAATCCTGTAAAAAGAGCAGGTCTTGAAGGTTATGGAATTAAGATAGTGGAGACAATTCCGCTAATAATTGAATCGAATCCTCATAACAAATTCTATCTTGAAACCAAGGCAAATAAGATGGGGCATAATCTGACATGTTATAAAAACGTTAGAAAGGATTGATTTTTTCATTAACTTTGAGTATTAATTCATATTCATGAAGAACCTCAGGATAGTATTTATGGGTACTCCGGAGTTTGCTGTGGCCACACTGGGTTCACTGCTAATGAATGGTTTTAATGTTGTTGGTGTTGTGACTGTTCCTGATAAACCGGCAGGCCGGGGGAGGACAATTCAGAAATCTGCCGTTAAGAGTTTTGCAGAATCTAGCTACATACCTGTATTTCAGCCTGAGAATTTAAAAGATAGTGGATTTATCAGAACACTAAAGGATCTTAAACCGGATATCTTTGTTGTGGTCGCATTCAGAATGCTTCCTGAGGCAGTATGGAAAATCCCATCTCTTGGAACATTTAACCTGCATGCTTCCCTCCTGCCCGATTACAGGGGAGCTGCACCTATTAACCATGCAATAATAAACGGAGAAACAAGAACCGGCGTAACAACATTTTTAATTGACGAGAAAATTGACACCGGGAATATCCTTCTAAGAGAGGAGATACATATCTTTCCGCTTGAAAACGCAGGTGATCTTCATGACAGGATGACAAAACTGGGTGCAAGACTTGTGATAAAAACCCTGGCAGGAATAGCCGATAAAAGTATCACCCCTAAACCTCAGTCTGAATTTATAACTCCAGGGACAGAACTCAAAACTGCACCCAAGATACATACTGAGGATTGTTTTATACACTGGAATAAAAGTGCTAACGAGGTACATAATCTGATAAGAGGCTTGTCACCCTACCCGGGAGCACGTACAATACTCAAAGGGAGGAATAAATCTCTTAACTTAAAAATTTTCGAAAGCATCCCTGAAACAGAAAGACATACTCTTCCTCCCGGAACAATTGTATCTGACGGTAAGCACCTGTTTAAAATTGCATGCCCGGATGGCTTTGTGAATATAACCTATCTTCAGCTTGAAGCGAAAAAGAAAATGAATTCGATTGAATTCCTAAAAGGATGTAATATTTCGGATTATATTATAGATTTCAGTTAACCGGTTTCATACTTCTGAGCCACAGTTTTTCACCCTCTTTTGGCTCAGATCCTTCTTCCATCCTGTTCATCTCGTATAGCTTTTTAAGCTTTATCCCGTATTTCTGTGATATAGAATACATTGAGTCACCACTGGCAACAACATGTGTCACTTTGCCGGCCTCAGCCTTATCTCTTTTTGGCTGCATATAGAGAATCATCCCCGGAACAACTTTAAAATCATTATCCAGTTCATTATATTTTGATAATTCCCATTTTAAGAGTTTAAATTCATTCTCAATGGTCTCCCTTGTATCATTTTCGATGGTGATTATATACTGTATCCTGTTATTTTCTTTTATTCTTGAAACATGGCCCGGGATAACAAAATTGTCATTATTTATCCGGGCAGAATTATCCGTAAGCCTGCTAACAGCTTCATTATCTGTCTCTTTTATATTACCCGGCTGTGACGATTTCCCTGAATAACTATTACTACCGATATCATAACGCCATAGCTCGTTTTCTTCAATTTTGCGTATCAGCATATTTGCATAATCAGGGTTTGTTGCATACCCTGCTTTCTTCAATCCTTTGGCCCATCCTTTATAGTCTTTCCCATCCAGATCAAAAAGGAACCTGTATCTTGAAGTTGTAGTCAGAAAATCTGAGTGATCATAATATGATTCTTCCGGCTTGCGGTATTTCCTGAAGCATTCATTTCTCCTGTCATCGTGGTGCCTAATTGTGGGACCTGTCCAGTCAGAATGACATTTTATTCCAAAATGGTTATTTGCTTCTGTTGCCAGGCGACTCCTCCCATAATCTGATTCAATCATACCCTGGGCCAGAGTAATGCTTGCAGGAATGCCTGTTCGCCTCATTTCGCTGATTGCCAGATCCTTGTATGCTTCTATATAATCACCTGCCAATCCGCCTGATACAGGAATAACAGCTGACGGCCTTTTTACACTGCAGGACCACAGGACAGTAATCAAAAGAAAAAATGACAGGTATTGTCTTCTTTGAAGCATTTTCTTTATTTTAATGGTAAAAATAGGAAAAAGTGCCAAACATCTCATTAAATAACTTTGACACAACTCACTTTAGTCACTGCAAACATTATTTACTACCTTTATCAACATTAAAACAACAGCTTTGAAAACAAAAAAAATATCTATCATTTACAAGGAAGTAAATGACCCTGAAGATCTTGAAAAAGCCGACAAAGATCTTCTTCATGAAGCAATTTCAGCTGCGGAAAATGCTTATGCTCCATATTCAGGATTCAAGGTAGGGGCTGCTCTCAGGCTTGAAAGCGGTAAGGTTATTAAGGGAACAAATGTTGAAAATGCTGCTTTCCCGTCAGGAATCTGTGCAGAGAGAAATGCAATATCTGCATCAGTCTCAAATCATCCTGACGATAAACCAGTGGTTCTGGCTATTGCTGCTATAAGTGATAAGGGACTGACACATGAGCCGGTAACTCCATGTGGTAATTGCAGACAGGTAATAGCAGAGGAAGAATCCCGGAGCAATACTAAAATCAGGATAATTCTTGGTGGCAGGAACAGGACTTTACTCATAGAAAGTATAAGCTCTCTGCTGCCTTTACAATTCAGCTCAAAATCTATTCCTCCAAATCTTCCTTGATGATCAGCTGAAATCCGGCACCATGGATATTCTTTATATTCAGAGATGGATCATCAGCCAGATATCTCCTTAGCTTTGTAATATATACATCCATGCTCCGGGCTGTGAAATAATCGTCGGAGCCCCATATTTTTTTCAGTGCCATATCTCTGTTTATCAACTCATTAGGATTGGCGGCAAGTAACTCGAGCAATTCCGCTTCCTTCGGAGAAAGTTTAGTCTCCACCTCATTAAGGGTGAGTGTTCTGAGCCTGGCATTAAAAATGAAAAGGCCCAGTTTGTAAATATCTTTAGTCCCTGACTGAAAATCTCTCCTGGCCAGAATTGCTCTTATTTTCGCAAGGAGGATATCAGTATCAAAAGGTTTGGTAATATAGTCGTCACCACCTACACCATAGCCTTTAAGCACATCTTCCTTTAGTTTTTTTGCCGTCAGGAAAATAATCGGAACTTCATTATTGATCTGCCTGATCTCATTTGCAATTGTGAACCCGTCGACATGAGGCAGCATCACATCCAGTATACATATATTAAATATCCCCTTCCTGAAGTGATCAAGGGCATATTTACCATCGTCTACCCATTCAACTGTGAAATCATTTATTTCAAGATACGATTTCAATACTGAACCGAAGCTCAGATCATCCTCAACAAGGAATATTCTTACAGTTTTTGTGTTCATTTCAGTTTTCGTGATTAGATGGTAAAAATACTTCAAATTTACTTCCTTTGCCAGGTTCGCTGGTAACCTGGATTGTTCCCTTATGGGCATCAATTATAGCCCGTGCATAGTTCAGGCCGAGACCGAATCCCTTCACATCGTGAACGTTACCGGAAGCCTGTCGATAGAATCGTTCAAAAATCTTGCTTTGAACGGCTTTGCTCATACCAATGCCGTTGTCTTCAACGGAAAAGACAAAACCGTGGTCTGAATTAAATGTTTTTATGATAATCTCAGGATTTTCAGGAGAATACTTCACAGCATTATCAAGCAGGTTATTTACAAGATTGGAAAGGTGTTCATTATCACCAAGGATTACCGGATCGATGGCATCAAAATGTTTGATGACCTTTCCGTTCTTCTGTTGCACCTGGATAGACATCGTATCCAGAACATGATCTATTATGGTATGCATCGATATGTTCTCAAACTTGAACTGTATCTCCTTCTTGTCGAGTGAAGCTATCTGCAGAATCGTTTCCACCTTCTTGTTCATCCGGTTGTTCTCCTTCTTGATCATGCTTATGAACTGGAGTACCTTTGACCCGTCATTAATAATTTTTGGATTTGAGATTGTATCAGCAGCAAGTGAGATTGTAGCTATAGGAGTTTTGAATTCATGTGTCATATTATTTATGAAATCTGATTTCATCTCTGAAATCTTCTTCTGCCTTACAATAAAAAAGAGGCTGAGCGCGAAGGTTGCCACAATAAAGAGAGAGAAAGCGAGTGAACCTCCCAGAAGCCAGATAGTCTGACCAAGGACATAATTTGTTTTTGCCGGAAAGATAACGGAAAGCATGATGTCCTGCCGGATAATATTACCAGGGAAAAGTCTTACAATGTAATGGCTCTTGAGAAAATCATTCTTACTGGCTTTTGTATAAGTTCCCTCCTGTACCTCGCCGTTTTTGATGATTGCATATTCAAAAGGAGTCTGAATACCTGCAAAATTGAAAGTTTGCTTTAAAGCATAGCCAACATCCCTGTTGTTCAGTTCAAGAGTCTTTTCCCATTGATAGATCTCTGAAATAAGCTGATCGCTGAGGTTATGAAACTCTCCGGCTCTTTTCTTAACCCAATCCAGAAATTCCTGCTGACGAACTGACAAATCCCTTGTATTTACACTCCCTTCCTCTCCACGCTTCACAACATGCATTTTCCGCGTTTCATTCTCAGTAGCCACAAGAAGGATCACAGAATCAGAAACCACTGAGGTATCCCCTGTAAAAACGTAAGATTTTGATCCGTAGGTATAGCTGCCGGTATCTTCTGTACCAGAATATGCCTGATTGTCGATTCTGACACTGAAACCATTGCTGTCCATTGAGGCATAACTCTGAATACTCAGGTAATTGGCAGATTCTGACTGATACATCTTTCCGAATACCAGAGGGTCTGCAGGCATAAAGTTGTTGAAAAAGTTTAACCTTTGTGAGGATTCTATTGCATCAGCTGCACTATAGAGACATGAAATAACAGCGCTGTTAAAATTCTCATTCCTGATGGCAAAAGCGTTTACAATCCATTTGGCCTGAACCCATATTATGCCAATTATGGACAGAACCATCATTATTATCAGGCTTATGAATCTGGTCTTATTCATGATACAAATTTATATTATAAAATATTCGTAAAGTACTTATTTAACTTTTCCTTAACGCTTATTAACCGGGCATTAACCATAAACCATCAGGATTGCATTAATTTTGAATAATATTTAACTAATTCATAACTAACGCCATGAAAAAAATCGCTACACAAATCACAATCTTATTGGTAGTTTGCCTGTTACCAATGACAATTCTCTCAGGACAGGATGTTAAAGCCGAAAAGAAGATAAAGATTGTTGTTGATGACGGATCCGGGAAGAAAGTTATTGTTGATACAATCTACTCCGGATCTGATGTTGAAACAATAAGACTTGATGATGGGAAAATGATCTTTATCTCAGATCAAGGAAAGGAACAAAATCTTTCGGGAACGAAGAAAATCATTGTCACTGTAACTGATGATGGTGACACCTCTGAAAATTCAATAAAATCGGAAAGCAGTAATGTTGCCTTCTGGACTCAAAAGGACGATAATGAATCTGGGGAAAAGGTAATTGTTGTTAAAAAATCACATAATACTAATACCTCTGTTGATAAAACCTACGATGTAAAAGTTATTACAGACGATACCGGCAGAACAGTTGAATCGGCAAGGTTCGTTGTTGCAAAGGATGGAATGGTAGTAACAGTTGAAGGACAGGATGAAGAAAAAGCCAGGGAACTGATGAAGCTAATAGAGGACCACCTGGGCGTTAAGAATAATTCTGAAGAAAATCAGACAAAGTCAGACACCAAGAAGAATAAGAAATAGAATTTTAAGAGCATACAGATCTTCAGGAGACTAATAACCGGCTTTTGCTTATTTAGTCTCCTGTATGCTTTTCTTACCTTTAAGCAGGTATTTTATTTTACTGCATTTACAAAATGCGACCATATATCTCCTTCCGGGAAGTGGGCAGTAATTACAACCGGTTCTTTTTTCACAGGATGCACAAATTCAAGCCTCCTTGCAAACAGACTTATGCTACCGTCCGGGTTTGACCTCTGATAACCATATTTAAGATCTCCTTTAACCGGGCAGCCTATCTTGGCAAGCTGTGCTCTTATCTGGTGATGTCTTCCCGAATGCAGCTCAACCTCAAGCAGGTAGTATTTTTCTGACCGGCCCAGTATACGGTATGTAAGACTGGCTTCCTTTGAGCCATTTACTTCATTGTCATACACATAACTCTTATTCTGTTTTTCATTCTTCTTAAGAAAGTGATTTAATGTAGCCCCTTCGGCAGGAGGATTATCTTTAACAATAGCATAATAGATCTTTTTTACCTGCCTTGTCCTGAAGATCTCATTCATTCTTCCGAGTGCCTTTGATGTTCTGGCATACAATAAGATTCCACTCACCGGGCGATCGAGTCTGTGAACAATCCCAAGAAAAACATCTCCCTGCTTATTGTACTTTTTGGCAATATATTTTTTAACTTCCTCATCCAGAGGAGCATCTCCGGTTTTGTCGCTTTGAGAAAGATCAGATGATTTCTTAAAAACTGCAATCAGATGATTGTCCTCGTAAAGTATTTCAACCATATAACTTTTTTAATACTGTTCCTTCTCATTTGGGAAATCACCTGACCGTACATCAGATATATATGTCTGAACAGCACCTTTTATCTCAGCATGTAAATTATGATAACGCCTGAGGAACCGGGGAGAGAACTCCTGGTTAAGGCCAAGCATATCATGAAGAACAAGCACCTGTCCATCAACTTTACTTCCGGCGCCAATTCCAATCAGAGGGATTTTAAGACTTTTAGTAACCTCCTCGGCCAGCCTGGCAGGTATCTTCTCAAGAACAATAGCAAAACAACCTATTTCCTCAAGCAGCTTTGCATCTTCCTTCAGGCGTTTAGCCTCTTCCTCCTCTCTTGCTCTTACAACATAAGTTCCGAATTTATGGATTGCCTGAGGAGTAAGACCAAGATGTCCCATCACAGGAATTCCGGCAGAAAGGATCCTTTCAACAGATTCCATCACTTCCTTACCGCCCTCCAGCTTTACTGCATGAGCTCCTGTTTCCTTCATTATTCTGATGGATGATGCCAGAGCCTCCTTGGAGTTACCCTGATATGTTCCGAATGGCAGATCAACAACCACAAGAGATCTTTTTACAGCACGAACCACCGAAGCTGCATGGTAAATCATATTATCCAGGGTTATAGGCAGGGTAGTCTCAAAGCCTGCCATAACATTTGAAGCTGAGTCCCCCACAAGAATAACATCTATCTCAGCTGCATCAACAATCTTCGCCATCGAAAAATCGTACGCAGTCAGCATTGCGATTTTTTCTCCTTTGAGTTTCATCTCATGAAGAACATGAGTCGTTACTCTTTTTACAGATTTGTGTATTGACATAATGAGACATGTTATGATTAAGGATGACAAAGTTACTGAATTGTATGGTATGATTATTCTTTAGAAGTAATTCTTTTCAGATTGACATGAATTGAGATATTATCTGTCGTTTTGTCACCCACTGAGACAACGACAGGAAAAAATAACAATTAACCGTGTGCCATTATTTCATATTAATGTCATAATTCCGCAATGGCATAATCATTGATTAATCATTTAGAAAATTGAAAAAATTAAATTAATATAATATGGGAAAGATAATTGGTATCGATCTGGGAACAACAAACTCATGTGTTGCAGTAATGGAAGGCAATGAGCCTGTTGTTATTCCTAACAGTGAAGGTAAAAGGACTACTCCTTCGATAGTTGCATTTATTGAGAATGGAGAGAGAAAAGTAGGCGATCCTGCAAAAAGACAGGCAATCACCAATGCTAATAAGACAATCTATTCTATTAAAAGATTCATGGGTGAAACCTATGACAAGGTTAATACAGAAATAAAAAGAGTAACATATACTGTTGTTAAGGGAGACAACAATACCCCTAGAGTAAAAATCGACAACAGGATGTACTCACCACAGGAAATTTCAGCAATGGTCCTTCAGAAAATGAAGAAAACTGCTGAGGATTATCTTGGTCAGGAGGTAACTGATGCGGTAATTACTGTACCTGCATACTTCAGTGACTCACAGCGCCAGGCAACAAAAGAAGCTGGTGAAATTGCAGGATTAAATGTAAAAAGGATCATAAATGAACCTACCGCAGCTTCACTTGCTTACGGTCTCGATAAAAAAGCTCAGGATCTTAAGATTGCTGTATTTGACCTTGGCGGGGGTACATTTGATATCTCAATCTTAGAGCTAGGAGATGGTGTATTTGAAGTTAAATCAACCAATGGTGACACCCATCTTGGGGGAGATGATTTTGACCATAAAATTATTGACTGGCTTGCAGAGGAATTTCTTAAGGAAGAAGGTATAGACCTTAGGAAAGATCCAATGGCTCTGCAGCGACTTAAAGAGGCAGCTGAAAAGGCAAAAATTGAGCTCTCAAGTTCAACCAGCACTGAGATAAACCTTCCTTACATTATGCCTGTAGACGGTATTCCGAAGCACCTTGTAAAAACACTGACAAGATCAAATTTCGAGAAGATCTGTGATAGTCTGATACAGAGATGTATAGAACCTTGCAAAATAGCTCTTAAGGATTCGGGATTTTCAGTTTCAGATATTAATGAGGTTCTGCTTGTTGGTGGTTCAACCAGAATACCTGCAATACAGCAGCTTGTTGAGAAATTCTTTGGTAAGGTTCCTTCCAAGGGGGTGAATCCTGATGAAGTGGTAGCCGTTGGTGCAGCTATTCAGGGCGGTGTTCTTACAGGTGAAGTCAAAGATGTACTTCTTCTTGATGTTACACCACTATCACTTGGAATTGAAACTATGGGCGGTGTGATGACAAGGCTTATTGAATCCAATACAACTATACCGACCAAGAAAACTGAAGTATTTACAACAGCAGCTGATAGCCAGCCTTCTGTAGAGATTCATGTGCTCCAGGGAGAAAGACCAATGGCTGCAGGTAACAAAACAATCGGAAGATTTCATCTAGACGGCATTCCTCCCGCACCAAGAGGTGTACCGCAGATTGAGGTTAGCTTTGATATTGACGCTAACGGAATTCTTCATGTAGCAGCAAAAGACAGAGGTACAGGAAAAGAACAGAGAATAAGGATTGAAGCTTCATCAGGACTTACTGATGACGAAATCAAGAGAATGCGCGATGAAGCCCAGGCTAATGCCGAAGCAGATAAGCAGGCTCGCGAAAAAGTAGAAAAGTTGAATACTGCTGACAGTATGATCTTTACTACCGAAAAACAGCTTAAAGAATTCGGTGACAAACTGCCGGCTGATAAGAAACCTGCAATCGAAAACGCTCTTACAAAACTGAAAGAGGCTCATAAAGCGCAGGATCTCGATGCCATTGACAAGGCACTGGCCGAACTTAACTCAGTATGGCAGGTTGCATCAGAAGAGATGTACAAAACAGCTCAGAATACGACTGGAGAACCCACATCTCAGCCAGGTGCTGACCAGGCCGGACCGCAAAACAACAAAGGCGGTAATGACGAGGTTACCGACGTTGACTTCGAAGAGGTTAAATAAACAAGATGATAGTTATTAAGAAAGGGAGCAATTTTTGCTCCCTTTCTTATTCTTATCCCTATAATTACTACTTTTATATAATAATTCCCATTTCGCATGAATTCCAGATTATTATTTATAATCCCGATAATACTTATCCCCTCTATGCTTTTTTCCCAGTCGGATAAAGAACTGAACAAAACCGACAATGCGGGAATGAAACAGGGTCACTGGATAAGAAGGTATCCTGATAATATAATTATGTACGAAGGATTCTTTAAGGATAATAATCCTGAAGGGGAGTTCAAAAGGTTCAGTTCGGACGGTACGCTGAAGTCAGTTCTCATATACAGCAATAAAGGCACCGAAGCATTAGCAAAAATTTATCATCCCAATGGTTATCTCGCAGCCAGTGGCAGGTATATTAACAGGATGAAAGAAGGAACATGGCAGTTTTTTTCAGAATTTACTGACGGATATATGGTAAGTGAGGAAAATTATTCCGGAAATAAAAAGAACGGTAAATCAGTTAAGCTATATCCTGACGGTACAGTCGCTGAAAAAATGAATTTCATAAATGATACGACACAAGGCGACTGGACAAAATATTATTCAAATGGTAATCTAAGCCTCAGATCCAGCTTTCTGAACGGAAAAATAAACGGAAAATTCGAAGCCTGGTTTGACAATGGCAAACTTCAGTTCTCAGGTGAATATTTAAATGACAAAAGAAATGGCACCTGGCTGGTCTATGAAAGGGATGGCACTTTGAAATACAAAATAGAGTATTTAAACGGCGTCACAAATGACCGGCAGATGGATATCGATTCTTCCAACTACCTCGATTCCCTTGAATTGAATAAAGGCAGGATACCTGACCCTGAGAAAACAGGCAATATATGGTAAGATTAGCAGGATTCATCTTGTTGATAGTTGTTACGACGGTAATTCAGGGGCAGCCGCCGGATTACAACTATTACTACAGGGTTTATTTCAATGATAAAGGCGACATCAGCCCTGGTGATTACATTCCGTCCCAGCTGCTTTCTGAAAAAGCTTTAATCAGAAGAGAAAAAGAGGCAGCAGTTGCCCGTTGGCCGGGAAGATTAGTGCGACTGGTGGTTGCATCCAGCCGGATTTCCTCCGGCAGGCTTTCGCCGTCTCAGGGAGCGGGCGCAGCCGCGTTGTTCAGCGACCAGTCGTAGTCGTGATCGGCGATGCGCGCGACGCCGGTGAGCGCGCGCGCCAGCGGCGGCTGGGCATATCGGCCGAGATGCTCGATCACGCCGGCGTCGCTGCCGCCGAAATCCTCCTGAAACCAGACGTAGATGCTGGAGACGACGAGCCGGCCGGCATCGACCCGGGCGCCGC